>NZ_JAQMSY010000157.1:0-12007 GCF_028329095.1 Microcystis sp. CS-574 | reverse complement strand
TTTGTGCTTTTTGTCAAAAAAACTTTTTTTTTGCAATAAAACTACACAAAAAAAAGATCATCGTTGTGGGTGAAATTGACTCATTTACCTGTCTTAATTAGGATCACCTTCTAGGTGTGGCAAGGGTTTCAACCGTTGCTGCCCAAAAAAGCACAGAAAAACCCATTATGAAATTCAGTAAAATCGCTGTAACCAGCATAACATCGTTGTTAAATAAAAATCTTTCTCAATTAATTTTTAAGAATTTGTAAATATTGCGGAATGTTAATTTAAATATTCTCAAGTTTGTGGAGTCAATAAATAATTTTTGCTTATCTTTGTCCAACATTGGGTTAGGAGACAGTTATCAGTTATCAGTTATCAGTTATCAGTTATCAGATGTGAGTTTTTAGTTTATTGTTTACTGAAAAAGCTCCCCACACCCCACACCCTACACCCCTCTCCCTTCTCCCTGCTCCCCAATCCCCATTTTCCGTCTAAACTTTTGTATAGGGATGGTCTGGGAAAGCATGGATAACTCTTAGACTAATTAATTCGGGACTCACATCACAATATAGACTATGGCTTACTATTGGTTTAAAGCATTTCACCTGATTGGGGTAGTTGTTTGGTTTGCGGGACTATTTTATTTAGTACGTTTGTTTGTCTATCATGCGGAGGCAGCAACACAAACGGAACCCGCACAAGCTATTCTGAAAGCACAATACGAGATCATGGAGAAGCGACTCTACAATATCATTACCACACCGGGGATGATTGTCACCGTGGCCATGGCGATCGGTTTAATCTCCACAGAACCAGAAATTTTAAAATCGGGATGGTTACATATTAAATTATCCTTTGTGGCTCTTTTACTGCTCTATCATTTCTACTGTGGTCGCATCATGAAGAAGCTAGAAAAAGGGGAATGTAATTGGACGGGACAGCAATTTCGGGCTTTAAATGAAGCACCAACCCTGTTATTGGTAGTTATTGTCCTTTTGGCTGTATTTAAGAATCAATTACCCCTCGATTTGACCACTTGGTTAATTGTAGCTTTAGTGGTATTAATGGCAGTGACAATCCAACTTTATGCTAAAAAACGTCGCCAAGATCAAGAAAAACTTCGGCAAAATACTCCCCAAAAAGAAGAAGTAGCGACCAGGTAAATTATTCTAATCATTGCCTAGGTTTCTAGGATAAAAGTTAAAAGTGGTTTGATAGCTGTGGGATGGACTAAAAAGACCATCCCAATTGTATAGGGAGCAACCTTTAGTTTTTAGGTTTTTGACTTTCTGCTATTTTTAAACTTATACCAAAACTATTTATAATACTGTGATAAACTGCCAAGCTATGGATTGTTTCTCCCACTTCCCACCATCCTATACCTTTTAAACAGGATTTAGTATTATAAACCTCTTGCGAACAGGAAACGCTATAAATAAAAACAATCTCCTGACGACCGACTACTAACCCTAACAACAATTTTTGATTTTTACAAGAGGTTTTATGAATAGTTGCTGGATAGATTGGGAAAAAATAACTAGGGATTTTCTCAGTTCCCACAAAATCAAGCAAGTTGCTGAATTGCGAGGATTCTATCGAGTCAATCCTTCTGGTATTCCTAGAATTCCTCCCAATTTAGAGTTGAGAGACTACCAAAATACAGCGATTATCAGTTGGTTTCGTAATCGGGGACGAGGAACTTTAAAAATGGCCACCGGCAGCGGTAAAACCATTACTGCTTTAGCTATTGCCATGGAACTTTACGAAGCGATAGAACTGCAGGTATTATTAGTAATTTGTCCCTATCGTCACCTAGTCAATCAATGGCAACGAGAAGCGGAAAAATTTAATCTTAAACCGATTTTAGCCTACGAAAGTGTCCACACATGGCAAAGTCAACTATCGACAGAATTATATAATGTGCAAGCGGGTAATCAAAAATTTGTCACTATTTTAACTACTAACTCAACTTTTATTAGCGAGGGGTTTCAATCACAAATCAAATTTTTTCCCGATAAAACTTTAATTGTTGGTGATGAAGCCCATAATTTAGGTTCCCCCCGATTAGAAGAATTATTACCCCGTTCTTTAGGTCTAAGATTGGCTTTATCTGCCACTCCTGAAAGATATTTTGATGAGGAAGGAACCGACGCTATTCTTGATTATTTTGGACAAATTCTACAACCAGAATTTACCCTAGCTGATGCTATTAGCAAAGGTGCTTTAGTTAATTATTTTTATCATCCAGTCTTGGTTGAATTAACCGATAATGAGGCTTTATTATACGCAAAATTGACCCAGAAAATTGGCTGGACTTTGCAGAAAAATAGTAATTTAAATGGCAATGAAAATTTAACAGCATTGCTAATGCAAAGATCGCGATTAATTGGTTCAGCGAGTAATAAATTACAGGCTTTACAACAATTGATGCAAGAGCGTTTAGATACGGATCATACTTTATTTTATTGTGGGGATGGTTATGTAGAAAATTATACGGCTAATTATCGTCGTCAGGTAGAGGCAGTTACTCATTTATTAGGCAATCAATTAGGTTATCGAGTTGCTACCTACACCGCAGAAACTTCCCTAGAAGAACGAGAAAAAATTCGCCAACAATTTGAGGAGGGTTATCTGCAAGGATTAGTGGCAATTAGATGTTTAGATGAGGGAGTAGATCTACCATCAATTCAAAACGCAGTCATTCTGGCTAGTAGTGGTAATCCTCGACAATTTATTCAGCGTCGCGGGCGAATATTGCGCCCCCATCCCGATAAAAAACAGGCCACTTTATTTGATATGATTGTTATGCCACCCACCTTAGATCGAGAAACCTGGGAAGTAGAAAGGAATTTATTACGCAAGGAATTAAAACGCTTTCTAGAGTTTGCTCAATTAGCTATTAATGCTCAAGAAGCTGAGACTAAATTAGGGGAGATTCAAGATAGATATTGTCTTTTGTCTAATTAAAACTTGAAAAGTTAAATCTTTGGCGGCTTTTATGCTAAAATAGAAGTTAGTCAAAAATTGATCGCCGAGAAAAATTAACCCAACCGAATAGCGATCGATAAAGTTGTATAATTTTCTTTCCTCTCCTTCTAAACTTCTATGCCTCCCCGTCAACAACCCCGTCGCATTGCTCGAGAACTTGCCCTTTTGAGTTTAAGTCAGATTAAAGGCAATCCTGAAAACCTGGAACAGCAAACTTTAAACGATTTAATTTTAGTCGCAGTTAGAACCTTAACCCTAGAAATTCAAGAAACCTTAGAAACTGCCGCTGCTGAAATTAGTCGTGGTAATGAACGGATTCTCGCTAGTGATACTAAGGCAACAAATCTAAAAAGCGCCCAAACTATGGTAAAAGAGGCAATTTCTCTTACCCACAATGCCATTAATCGTTTAGGAACCGTGATAGATTTTCCCGAAATTGTCCAGTTATCTAGTCAGTATGAAGTGCGGGAATATGCCCTAGAATTAATCGGTACAGTCTATCGTCGTCGTGGGGAAATCGAACAGGAATTAACTGGCGCTTTAGTGGATTGGCAACTGCATCGTTTACCGAGAATCGATCGGGATATCCTGCAAATTGCCGTGGCAGAAATGCTCTATCTCGATATACCTCAAAAAGTAGCAATTAATGAGGCGATCGAATTAGCCAAACGTTATTCTGATGATGAAGGTTATCGTTTTATTAATGGCGTTCTCCGACGGGTAACGAATAAGCTAAACGAAGCAGAAAAAGCCCTATCTACCCAGAGTTAAACTGGGAGTAAATTAATACTACAATCACCACATTTTATAGGGAAATTTCTGTAAATTGATATTGTAGTATCGCTCATCTCCCGTGACTTCTTCCCCGATCCAATCGGGAATAGTAATGACTTGATCCTCTTGTTCTAACTCAATTTCAGCCATAATCAAACCTTGATTATCTCCCAAAAATTCATCAACTTCCCAAGTTAAATTATCCAGACAAATGCGATGACGAATCTTTTCAATTAAAGGTTTTTTACAGAGGTTTTCTAACATGAGCGCCGCATCTTCTAGGGGAATTACATACTCGAATTCTTGGCGACTAATGCCCTCAGTCTTGCCTTTAATGGTTAAATAACCCCGCTCTCCAACCACACGAACCCGCACAGTTGTCAATCCATCTTGGGTAGGAATATATCCCTGACGATACAACTTCCCAGTCGCAAGCAATCGCCAGTCATCCCCTTTAACCAGAAATTTCCGTTCAATTTCAACAGACATAAGTTTTTGATTAAGCCGTAGTCACGGCAGCACCCTGGGTTCCTAGTTGAATTAACTCGATCTTGTAGCCATTAGGATCTTCCACGAAAGCAATCACCGTAGAACCGTGTTTCATCGGGCCTGGTTCCCGGGTGACATTGCCACCAAGAGATTGAATTTTCTCACAGGTGCTATAGATATCATCCACGCCTAGGGCAATATGACCGTAAGCATTACCGACCTCATAGCGATCGACTCCCCAATTATAGGTCAGTTCGATGACAGCATGATTAGCCTCATCGCCATAACCGACGAAAGCGAGGGTAAATTGACCATTGGGATAGTCTTTCTGGCGCAATAACTTCATTCCTAGCACATCGCAGTAAAATTGTAGAGATTCCTGCAAGTTATTGACCCGGAGCATGGTGTGTAAGAGACGCATGATTATTTAGATGACATCGATCGAAAAATTACCTATCCTTGATTGTAACCAGTCCTTGGGCCCTCTTATCTCCTTGAGGGTCAACAATTATACTAATACAAATGTACGGAATTAGCTGTAAAACCACTTACTCCCATAATAGCTGTGAACAAAATCAGCTCTCTGGCCATACTTCAATCACTATCTATGGGATTTTTTAGGCTATGATGTGGTTAGTGGTGAAGTTAGTTAGGTCAAGAAATTTTTGATCGGGAGTTTTCTAGGGAAATTTTGAAGGCAGTAGGTGGTAGTAAGTTTTCAGTGGTTTCCGAAAACACCTTTTGAGTTGATTGACCGATAGTTGAATAAAACCTCTGTGACTGCAATAAATACCAAATATTTAGGGGGGTACAGAACAGAGAAATTGGCACGGGTTAAAGCTATGCGTTTTTATTTAGGGTACATCAATCACCTAGGCCGTTTACAAAAAAAATCCGCTCGGTTGGTTCGACAAGCTCACCAACCAGTTCGACAAGCTGGTTTTTCGGTTACAGAAGTTTTACTGGCAAGTTTGATGATGCTGATTGCCATCTCGGTGGCGGGAATTGGCTTAACTAACCTGCTCAGAAGTAACTATCGAGCTAATGCCGGTACTGAAATCCAAAATAATCTTAATCGGACTCTAGAGTTTGTTTCAGATGACCTGAGACGAGCAAGAATTATCGCTGATTCTGAAGATGCGATCACGAGTACTAAAGTACCCACAGGAGCGCGAGCAGTTCTAGCTTTCCAAATTTCCGACCCCAACAATCCCGGTCAGGCTCCGCTCAGTGAACAGATCGTTTACTATACCCAAAACAGTCAGACTGGAGATAGCTTGACCGGTCTAGTCTTGTGGCGCTATGGTCCAAACTTGGACGAAAATGGCAACTACATCACCCCCGAAGATATTGATTCTTGGATACCTTCCCCCGTCACCGATATGTTAGCAGCGGCTGCTAATAACCCCAATTGTCCTACGGGTTTTACCCGAATCCCCGCAGATACTGTGGACGGTTTTTATGCCTGTATTCGCGCGGGTGGTGGTCAAGTGATTTTGAATGCCAACGCTGAGGTAGAGATGACTACTGTGACTAATGGAAATAGGGATAAAGTTGACTACTCTGTCAGCACCAGAGTTTCCCCCAGAGCTACCGATTAAGTATTTTTCCTCGTACCCCCCCAGAGAGTACCACCAACCCATGAAGTTATTCAAGGCTCCGATCGTTCCTGGTAATGAGGTTAAATAGAGAAGGATGATCCCGGTCTAAAAAATCTAACTTAAACAGCGAATTGCCTCCAATAAACCCCTGGCTTTGTTGAGGGTTTCTTCATACTCCTTCTCCGGCTCAGAATCGGCTACTAACCCCGCTCCCGCTTGCACAGAAACCAGATAATTTTGATTACCTTGGGGACGAACAATCATAGTGCGGATTGTGATGGCACTATTTAACTGTCCCTCGAAATCGTAGTAACCATAAACCCCTGAATAGGGACCACGACGACAGGGTTCTAATTCATGAATAATTTCCATAGCGCGAATTTTCGGGGCCCCACTGACAGTTCCCGCCGGAAAACAAGCTTTTAATAAATCCCAAGCACTTTTATTGGTTGCTAAATCCCCCACCACATTACTAACAATGTGCATAACGTGGGAATAACGTTCAATTATCATTAATTCATCCACTTTGACCGTACCTCGATCGCACACCCGGCCTAGATCATTTCTACCCAAATCCACTAACATAATATGCTCGGCAATTTCTTTGGGATCTTGCAATAAATCTATTGCTAAAGCTTGATCTTCACCGAAGTTTTGTCCCCGGCGACGGGTGCCAGCAATTGGTCTGACAGTGGCTCTTATTTTACCTAATTCGTCCCGTTCTGCCTTAACCATCACTTCAGGACTAGAGCCAATAATTTGCCAATCCTTAAAGTTATAAAAAGCCATGTAGGGAGAAGGATTAATCAGACGCAAGGAACGATATAAATCGAAGGGATGACCATGATAATTGGCATTTAAACGCTGGGAAATAACCACCTGAAAAATATCCCCCGCTTTGATATAATCCTTGGCTTTTAGGACATTTTGACAGAATTTTTCCTGAGTTGTATTGCTTTCATAAACTAATTCTTTTCCCTGACCAACTGGTAATAATTCTAGGGTTTTGGCATTAGTTGGTAGGGGTAATCGTAACTTCAGAACTAACTGTGTCACTCGATCGCAAGCCGCTTGATAAGCGGCTGCTAAATCGGGATTATTACCCCGGATATCGGCATAAGCGATCGCCCAGATTTTCCGTTTAACTTGATCGAAAATAATCAGATTATCCACCTGCATCCAAATACCATCCGGTAGATCCGCATCCGTAGCGGGATAAATAGGCACTCGCGGTTCAATCCAATTAATTAATTCATAACCCCAAAAACCAAATAAACCCCCTATTCCTGCGGGTAATTGCGGCAATTTAACCGGCACGATCGGGGCTAAACATTGAGTTAAAATCTCGAAAGGATCCCCCGAAAAAATCTCTTGAGAACCATTGCGAAAAGTTTGGGTGGTGGTGTTTCCCCGCGCTTCCAATACCCAGACGGGATCGCCGCCTAAAAAGCTGTAGCGTCCCAAGGTTTCGCCCCCTTCCACCGACTCTAATAAAAAATTGTAGGCTTGATCGGCACAAACTTTATACCAGGCCGAAACGGGTGTTTCTAGGTCAGCGACCCATTCTTGATAGACAGGAATAAAGTTACCTTGGCCAGCCAGTTCACGAAAGCGATCGAAGTCGGGGAAGATCATATTTTGATGGTTCAGGAAACGGATAGCACAACACTTGTAGCCGATTGCGATCAGAGAAATCGAGAGTCGGAAGTCAAATCTTGGGGCTAAATAGCTTCTAAATCTAACTCCCCACTCTCGATTTTAGGGTTTATTTATGCTTCGTAGGGAGTGACACCAGAGAACTTAATTGTCGCTGGTTCGGGGTTTTTGCCGATATTGCGGTCTTTTTTGCCGAAAAATTCACGACCAGCGTTAACTTTTTCGGGGAAGACACCATCAGCAGGGTGGAGATACTGCACTTCACCACTGGGATAAATCCGATAGATTTTGTAATCTTCGATTTTGGGCTTAAATTTCGTCCGGAATTGGGTACCAAGAGCGAGCGCGTGTTCTTTGCGGGCCAAATAGAGGAGATTTTCGCCTTCGTTCATGATAGCGGCGCCACCGGTGGGCATTTCAAAGACTTGTTCTTTGCTGCTTGTCCAGGTGATGGCGTACTTTTCTTCCAGATCGGCTTTGGCGAGTAAACCGCCCGTGCTGCCACCGAACTTAGGAGCTTTTCCAGAAAGTTCTGTCATAGGATTTTGTTCTCTCTACACAAATAAAGAAAAGGGGTTTTAGGGAATCCTATCACTGACACCCCCCCTCTCTAGTAGTCTTGTCAAGAACTGTAACATTATTTTGTACTAGACTATAGAACTAGGATTTACCGACAAAGTTTTTCGTGGAGGCAGGGTGTGGGGTGTGGGGTGTGGGGTGTGGGGAGAATAAATAAAATAATCTCCTGTCTCCTGTCTCCTGTCTCCTAACCCCACCAACAAACTTTTTGCCGCAAACCCTAAATAGAACTAAGCTGCTGGCCGATCGCCAACTTGTCTAGGAATCGACCACCACTTTAATCGATCGCCCGTCGGGAAATTTGCCAACTTAAAAAAATTACCGGAATTAATCCCACTAAGACAATGGCCAGGGCCGGGGCCGCCGCTTCCACTAAACGTTCATCACTGGCGTATTGATAAACGCGCACCGCTAGGGTATCAAAATTAAAAGGTCTTAACACCAAAGTAGCGGGTAATTCCTTCATCACATCGACAAAAACTAACATAGCCGCCGTCAATAATCCCCCCGACAAAAGAGGAATATGCACTTTAATTAAAGTGGCACTGGTGCCATAGCCAAGGCTGCGGGAAGCATCATCTAAACTAGGTTTAATTTTACTTAAACTCGATTCTAACGTGGAAAAAGCTACGGCTAAAAAGCGGACAATATAGGCAAAAATCAGACAGAAAATCGTGCCGCTCAGAATTAAATTGATATTTAATCCTTGATTGAAAAAGTTATCTAATTGGCCGAGAGGAATTAAAACCCCCACGGCGATAACAATGCCGGGGATAGCATAACCAGCGGCCGCAATCCGCACAGAACCCTTAAGAGTTTTATTCGGATTAAGTCTTTCCCCGTAGGCGAGAATTAAAGCTAAAACTACCGCAATAATTGCGCTTAAACTAGCCAGAAAAAAACTGTTTAGTGACAAACTAAAAAAGTCATTATTAAAAGTTTCTTGGGCATGATTAAAGGCTAGATAAGCTAGATAAAAAGCAGGGGCAATAAACCCAAGAAATACCAGCACAAAACAGGAGATCATTGCCAAAAAACTGCGAACAAATCCTAGTTCGTACTTAGTCGGTGACTGGAAACGATTGGTCATTTCATAGTAACGAGCTTGACGACGGGAGGATTGTTCAAGGAAAACTAAAACGAGGATAAATACCATTAAAACTGTGGATAATTGTCCCGCTGCTATGCGATCACCCATACCGAACCAAGTATTATAAATTCCCGTAGTAAAAGCATTAATACCGAAATACTGCACCGTACCAAAATCATTCAAAGTTTCCATTAAAGCTAGGGCTAATCCTGCCATAATTGCCGGTCTTGTTAGGGGTAAAGCGACGGTAAAAAAACTGCGCCAAGGGTTACATCCCAACGAGCGACTTGCTTCCACTGTGCAGACAGATTGTTCTAAAAAACCGACCCTTGCTAACAGATAAACGTAGGGATAAAGCACCAGTATTAACATCAGAATCCCCCCCCAAAGAGAACGGATATTAGGAAACCAATAATCTTCGACACTATTCCAACCGAAAACGCTTCTTAAGAAGGTCTGCACCGGACCAAAATAGTCCATCATATTGGTATAAGTATAGGCCAAGAGATAGGCAGGAGCGGCAAGGGGTAGTAATAATAACCATTGAAATTGTTGACGACCGGGAAATTGACACATCGTTATTAACCAAGCGGTGCCAACACCGATGATTAAAACACCGCTACCCACCCCACCCATTAACCAAAAAGAATTAACTAGATAATCCCAGAGAACAGTTTCGATCAGATGTTGCCAGACTTGACTGGAATTAGTTAATAAACTACTGGCCACCGATAAAATTGGCAGGGAAACAAGCAGGGCAATTAGTAAAACTGCAATTGTCCATCCCTGTCTAAAAAAAGAGCGAGATTCTTTCAGCAAAAACATTTTTAATAAGATTGTTAAAGCAATTTTTAGAGAACTAGGAGATGCTCTAAAGCAGGCCTAGGTCAATGGCTCCTAAAAGTTAGGATTTCTCTAACAGATTGCGGTAGTCAAACACGCGAATGAGCGTCCCTTTTTTCGGTAAATCGGCGGCACGAATCCGTAATTTATTGTCCCCGATTAAACGGATATTTTTATCCTTGACTAACTTGAGAAACTCATCTACAGACACCAATTCACAGGCATTTTTATCGGCGGCACTGGTGAAGTATTGCGTCGGGACAGCTATTCGCGGTTGTAAAACTTCGATCGCCTGTTTTGCCTCTTGGGGATTATAATTTTTTGGACCACCTCCCACGGGAATAAAAGCTAAATCCGGCGAACCCAGCAGAATTCTTTGTTCTAATTCGAGCGGGGCTGCTGCCCCCCCTAAATGGACAATACTAATCCCTGCTTGGGTCCAACGCCAGGCCACATTCATGCCGAAACGTTGCCCTCCCATGCGATCATGGGCGATACTAATACCCTGGAATTTTAATTTACCCAGATCGTAGGCCCCCGGCTCAAACAAAATTTTCGGATTACCGGGTAAACCCTCGGCAGCCCCTTCATCCCACAGTTGACTACTAATTAAAACGATATCTGCTTCTACTTTTGGCAAAGGAAAACCCGCCGTACAACCAATGGCCCGGAAAGGATTAACTAGGACTCTTTGTCCTCCTCCGGTGAATAAAAAGCAACTATGACCCAACCATTGAACTAAGAGGGAATCATCGGGTTTTTGAGCGGGAGTGGGGTTAGTTGGTTTGGGTTTAGTTTCCGCCAAAACTGAGCTTACTGTCACGGTTAAGAAACTTGTCCCCGCCGATAAGATAAAATCTCGCCTTTTCATAAATGTAGATGCAGAATTAATCAAGTTAAGTAGGGAGGCACAATTATTTGTCGGATGGGTTAGCGGTAGCGTAACATGAGCGGGTGTTGGGTTTCATGCTTCAACCCAACCTACGTTCATCTTCTATTTAATTCCACCCACCCACTTAAGGTTAATTTCAGGGGTTGGGGATTATTGACACTCCCATCGCGCTTATGCGAGGGATTCTTGGTTCACTGACTCAAGTTGTCTTGACAGGTATTGCTACCAACCAAGATAGAGCTTAAATCTCCCCAAGCGTTTAGGTCTGACGACCAGCTTCCGATATGCCCTATCGTAGCTTTTTTGAGTATATTCAATGCCGCCATTTTGTCTCTATCTTCCACATATCCGCAGGAACAAACATGAGTTCTAACTGATAGAGACTTTTGGATTAACCGACCACAATTAAGGCATTCTTGACTGGTATAGGCGGGATTAACTGCAATAGTTAATCTGCCGTATTTAATGCCAAAATACTCAATCCATTTTCTCAATTGTGACCAACCAGCATCATTGATACTCTTAGCTAGTTTTCGATTACGCACAAGGTTCTTGACTTTTAAATCGACCTGTGCTATCAAGTCGTTTGACTGAATTAAACGGAGTGCCAATTTTTTAGCAAACTCTTCTCGTTGCCTACTTACTTTTAAATGTCCCTTGGCGTATTTTTGACTAGCTTTTTTGTAGTTATTAGACTGCTTTTGTCCTCTCTTAAACTTTTTCGACTTTCTTCTATTCAGTTTATTAAGACGCTTCTCGGCTTTTCGATAATACTTAGGAGGCTCTACTGTATTCCCGTTGCTGTCAGCATAAAGATATTTTAACCCCATATCTAATCCTAGGCAATGACCCGTCGATTCTGATTGTGGGGTTATATCTCTAGCATCGAGTTTTAGCATTAACTGGCAATAATATCCATCAGCCCTTTTAACTATTCTTATCCGTTGAATTTGCCATTCTTGAAAATAAAACAAGTCTCGACTACCAATTAGTTTTAACTCCCCAATGTTTTTTCCGTCAGTGAAAGTTATTCTCTTGGAATTTCGATTAAGTTTCCAACCTGACTTTTTAAACTCAACAGAATGAGTACGTTTAGAGTATTTAGGATAT
>NZ_JAQMSY010000156.1:0-8968 GCF_028329095.1 Microcystis sp. CS-574 | reverse complement strand
GGTGTAGGGTGTGGGGTGTGGGGTGTAGGGTGTAGGGTGTTTTCTCAGTGAACTGATAACTGATAACTGATAACTGATAACTGATAACTGATAACTGATCAGTGATCACTGATCACTGATCACTGATTGCTGATAAGATTGTTACGAAAATATAAACACGAAATTCTATAGTTAGCCATGACCCAAAACGGAAGCTCGAAGTCGATCGTTGTCTCTCCCTCGATCCTATCGGCGGATTTTAGTAAATTAGGAGCCGATATCGAGGCTGTGGATAAGGCAGGAGCCGATTGGATTCACGTTGATGTGATGGATGGTCGTTTTGTCCCGAATATCACCATTGGACCCCTGATTGTCTCCGCTATTCGTCCCTATACGAAAAAACCTTTAGATGTGCATTTAATGATCGTGGAACCAGAAAAATATGTGGCTGACTTTGCGAAAGCGGGTGCTGACATTATTTCTGTTCACGCTGAACATAATGCTTCTCCCCACCTCCATCGTACTCTTTGCCAAATTCGCGAACTCGGTAAACAAGCGGGTGTGGTGTTAAATCCCTCCACTCCCTTAGATTTAATCGAATATGTGCTGCATTTATGCGATTTAGTCCTAATTATGAGCGTTAACCCCGGTTTTGGTGGCCAGAGTTTTATCCCGGAAGTTGTCCCCAAAATCCGTCAATTACGTCAAATCTGCGATGAAAAAGGCTTGGATCCCTGGATTGAAGTGGATGGCGGCTTAAAACCGGCTAATACTTGGCAAGTTCTCGAAGCGGGTGCTAATGCGATCGTAGCAGGTTCGGCGGTATTTAATGCCCCTGATTACGCAGCGGCGATCGAAGGTATCCGTAACAGCAAACGTCCCCAACCTCAATTAGCCACCGTTTAATTGTCGCAGGGGTGGGTTAGCTGTTGATTAATTAGGGTCTGCTGAAAAAGTTTTTTGTGGGGACAGGGTGTGGGGTGTGGGGTGTGGGGTGTAGGTTTTTACTGATTCCCATCTGGTCAATTACCTAATTTTCAGAGAAAAAGTCCCGTAATTTTCCCACGATCACTCCCATAACTGGTACTTTTTGATTGACAAAAAGTCTAAAAGTCTTACCCAACAAGGTTTTTAGATTTATTCAGCCAGCCTTAATTATCTTAGTATTGGCACTAACCCACTCTGCTGATTTGTTCTAAAACCTGCCGCCATAAACCCGAATTAGAGACGGCTAAAACTTCGCTAGAATCAGCTTGTAGGGGATTACCAGACCAATCGCTAATTATTCCGCCCGCACCTTCAATAATCGGGATTAAAGCACAAAAATCGTAGTATTTCAGGTCTGATTCTAGGATTACCATCGGCATGGCAGTGCAGCCAGTGGCTAACATCATATAGTTATAACAATCACCCCCAAAAGCGGTACGTTTACAGACGCTTTGCAGCTGACGAGCGATCGCTTGTTGTCGTTCTGTGATAAACATTAAGGGAGTGGTGGAGGCTAAACAAGCATTTTTTAAGGCAAGTTCTTGATCTTGACAGTAGGGATTAACAATCATCTGGTTATTATAAAGACTCCCTTTTCCCTTCACTCCTAACCAGCGATCGCCTAAAATCGGTTGATCGACAATTCCTAAAATCGGTTGATTTTCTGCCACTAGGCCGATTAAAGTCCCAAAAATCGGTAATCCCTTGACAAAAGAGGATGTGCCATCGATCGGATCCAATACCCAATAACGACCACTTTGGGAAGGAATATTGGCTCCTTCTTCCCTAATAACCCCATCTTCAGGCAATTCTCGCCGAATAATCGCCACCATCGCCTCCTCAGCTTCTTGATCGGCGATTGTTACTATTGAGGAAACTTGATCGAGTTTTGTTTCGGTTTCTAGATGAGGCTGCCGAAAATAGCGCCGGATAATCTCTCCAGAAGCGTCCGCTAATTGATGAGCTAGTTGGATAGTGCGATCAATATTCATCAATAAAAGTTATCCATACAGGAAAACAATAATATTTATTTATGTTAAAGGGAAGTGGGGAAGTGGGGAAGTGGGGAGATGGGGGATTTAGCGGAAATTTCCCTATCACCCTAAATCCCTATTGCCTCTTGGATAGTGCGATCAATATTCATCAATAAAAGTTATCCATACAGGAAAACGATAATGTTTATTTATGGTAAAGGGGAATTCGGGAAGTGGGGAAGTGGGGGAAATTTCCCTATCACCCTAAATCCCTATTGCTGTGTCGAACCTAGAACCATCAATGGGGAACAGCTTGATTTTGACTCCATAATTAAATTAGTCAACGATCGACTCAATCTCAAGACGAGAAAAAATTAATCTATTAGGAGTTTAGCTGATGACGGCTTTTACGGAAAATGACCTAAAAAGGTTAGAAAATCTGATTATCAATGGACAAAAAGCGATCGAAACTCGTTTAACCTCTTTGGAGAGTGGACAAAAAGCGATCGAAACTCGTTTAACCTCTTTGGAGAATGGACAAAAAGCGATCGAAACTCGTTTAACCTCTTTGGAGAATGGACAAAAAGCGATCGAGAATAGCGTCGGAGAGATCAAAAGAGAAATTCAGGTCTTAGAGATAGGACAGACGGAAATTAAGGGAGAAATCAGGACTTTAGACGCAAAAATCACCGGTTTAAATGAAAGAGTGAAACTCATCGAGGCATCCGTGGGAAAAATTCCCGATTTAGCCGAAAAAATTGGGGAGGTAAAAAACTGGAAACAGATCGGTATATCGATTGTGACTGCTTTTGTGGGTGGGGTAATTGGTTGGTTAATTCGGGGAAAATAAAACTAGGCAATGTAACATAGTATTAAGCATTTGTATATTTTTATTAATTTTTATGGAACAGACAGCTTTAAATCTGATCGCAATTACCGTTTTTTCGATCACTCTTTCCGTATTTGTCACTCCTTTGCTGTCTATTTCGCCTTTTGTCCCTGCTTTGGCTACTTTTAGCCTCTTGGGATTAGTTACCGTCGATACTCTCACTTTTAATAACCGGGGCGTGACTTTGCTACTGGATGCTCTTTCTCCCAGTAAACACCGTCAAAGAGTTATCTACCACGAAGCCGGACATTTTCTCACCGCTTATATTTTAGGTATTCCGATCGCCAGTTATAGTTTGACCGCTTGGGAAGCCTTTCGTCAAGGCCAGGAGGGAGTCGGCGGTGTTCAATTTGAACTAGCAGATTTAGAGCAAAAAGTCAAGAACTTTACCGATTTTCCCGCTTTTTTAGAGAGAATTTCTACGGTGTGGATGGCGGGAATTGCTGCCGAAACCTTAGTTTATGGTAAAGCAGCAGGGGGAGAAAGCGATCGATTTTATCTGCAATCGGCCTTAAAATTAGCGGGGGTTCCTGAGAATAATTATGCCCAAAAAGAGCGCTGGAGTTTATTACAGGCAAAAACTCTTTTAGAAAAACAACAGACTGCCTATCAAGCTTTGGTGATAGCTATGGAAAAAAGGACCAGTGTGGAAGAATGCTGTCGGGTGATTAGTGAAAGTTTAGTATAACGGGAAAAGTAATCAGGGATAGATTTGATAATTTCCCCGTTAAATTATTTATGAATAATCAGAGCATTCAATCGGATCAGCGATTAGCTTTAATTGTGCGCGGAGCAGTACAAGGGGTCGGTTTTCGTCCTTTTGTTTATCGATTAGCAACGGAATTAAACTTAGCCGGTTGGGTGAATAATACGGCAGCGGGAGTTTTTATTGAAGTCGAGGGCAATCGAGACAAACTAGAAACTTTTTTGAATCGATTATCTTTAGAAAAACCACCTCAATCGCTAATTGAAAATATTGAGACTCAATGGTTAAATCCTATCGGTTATCAAAACTTTAGCATACGTCCTAGCAGCGGCGGTGAAAAAAATACAATTGTTCTGCCCGATTTAGCCACTTGTCCCGATTGTTTAGCCGATATTTTTGACCCTAATAATCGTCGTTATCGCTATCCTTTTACTAACTGCACTAACTGCGGTCCTCGCTACAGTATTATCGAGAGCTTACCCTATGATCGCAGTGCCACAACTATGAGGGATTTTAATCAGTGTCCTGAATGTCAAAGGGAATACGAAAACCCTCTGGATCGCCGTTTTCATGCCCAACCGAATGCCTGTCCTTGTTGCGGACCCCAAATTAGTCTTTTGGATAGTCAAGGCTCTGTATTAGCGGAAAAAGATCAAGCTTTAATCGCCACCGCTAGAGCAATTCAACAGGGAAAAATTATAGCGATCAAAGGATTAGGAGGATTTCACCTAGTTGTCGATGCAAGAAATACGGAAGCAGTGCAAAAATTGCGACAACGCAAACAGCGACCGGATAAGCCTTTTGCCGTGATGTATCCTAATCTTGAGTTAGTGAAAAAGCATGGTTATGTCTCTTCTTTAGAATCGCAATTATTGCAGTCTCCTGCTGCGGCAATCGTCCTGATCAAACAAAGAAAAAATTATCTTTCTGCTGCCGTTTCTCCGGGTAATCCCTATCTAGGAGTCATGTTACCCTATACTCCCCTACATCATCTTTTATTAGCAGAATTAGGCTTTCCTATTGTAGCAACCAGTGGTAATCTAGCCGATGAACCTATCTGTATTGAGGAAAAAGAAGCTTTAGAAAAATTAGGAACTATCGCCGATTTATTTCTAGTTCATAATCGTCCCATAGTTCGACCAGTGGATGACTCTATTATCAGGGAAATGGCGGGAAAAGCGATGATTTTGCGGCGATCGCGGGGATATGCTCCCTTTCCCGTTAAAGTTAATGAGGGAGATTTCCCCCCGATTCTGGCCGTGGGAAGTTATTTTAAAAATACCGTGGCTATCTACCAAAAAAATCAAGTTTTTATTAGTCAACATATCGGCGATTTAGATACAGTTAATGCTGTTAATCATTTTGAAAATATCCTCGATAGTTTAAAAAAATTATACGAGTTTGCACCCGAAGTTATTGCCTGTGATGCTCATCCTGAATATCTAGCAACCAAGTACGCTTATAGCTTAAATTTGCCCGTTATTCCCATTCAACACCATTACGCTCACGTTTTATCCTGCATGGCAGAACATCAGCTACAACCTCCAGTTTTAGGGGTTGCTTGGGATGGAACAGGATACGGTTTAGATGGCACAATTTGGGGGGGAGAATTTATCCATATTGCTGCCGATTCTTGGCAGCGAGTCGCCCATTTTAAACCCTGGCCATTACCCGGAGGAGAAAAAGCGATTAAAGAACCCAGACGAGTGGCTTTAGGATTACTAGAAGTTATGGAAAATACTGATAGGATAAAATCAGCTTTTAGTGAACAGGAATGGTCGATTTTTAGGCAAATGTTAACAAAAAAAATTAATTGTCCTTTAACTTCTAGTGTCGGGCGTTTGTTTGATGGTGTGGCGGCGATTCTAGGTTTATGTTATCAATTAAGTTTTGAGGGACAGGCAGCAATGCAGTTAGAATTTGCCCTTGATGGCATTAAAACGGAAGAGTATTATCATTTTTCTTTATCCTCCGACTCCCCCATAGTTATTGATTGGAATCAGATAATTTTAGGAGTTGTTGAAGATTTAGAAAAACAAGTACAAATCGGCATAATTGCCGCTAAATTTCATAATAGTTTAAGTGATATTATTGTAGAAATTGCTCAGAAAATAGGCAGAGAAAAAATTCTCCTGACGGGAGGCTGTTTTCAAAATCGTTATCTGACGGAAAGAACAATTAATCGCCTACAAGCTTCGGGATTTCAACCCTACTGGCAGCAAACCGTTCCCACTAATGATGGTGGTATTAGCCTTGGTCAAATTATCGGAGCTTTTTCTAGACTCAAACAGTTCTAGATAGGACAAAATTAACTTCTTGGTTAGGACAGGCAAGAGGTAGTTATAAACCACAGAGACACAAAGAACACAGAGAGCCGATTTTTTTCTAGACTGTTGAGATGGTCGAAAATTGAGATTTTAGTTTAAACGATGCCACTCAACGATTTTATTGCCTACTTTCAAAATAATTGCTTGACCTAAACCGAGTTCTTGTGTCACATTAACTAGATGGGCGAAATTTTGACGAGTGATTGCTAGTCCCTGCAAACAGGCTAGAAAATCGAGACAGAGAACCGTAGAAAATTCCCAAGTTTGCCGGTAAATACGGCAATTGTCCGGTAAAAAAGCCACAAGAGTGCGAAAATGAGTCAAAGCGGCTTTCTCAAAATTGGCGCTAGTGCAGTCAAAAGACGAGTGCTGATAGCTCATAAAAACTTTGCCTGATAGGGAGATAGCAGGGTTTCCCTCAGACTAGCACCTCGCTTCTGGGGATCACGTTCCCTTTAGAATTTCTCAATAGACTGGCAAATCCCCCCAGAGGAGTATCGTTACCCGCGAGCCAATTGCTAGAAGCTAGGTTTCTTCCCAGAGATAGTGTACTGTAGATATTGATGTCCTTCCGGCTGGCAAGATAACCTATAAATTTCCCCACTCGTCCCCAGCGATAAAAGGCTGTATTTAGTCAAAAATCAAGTGTTGACTTTGATGCCAAACTTGCCTAGTAAAAAATGATCACAGCCTCAAGTTGCCGCTTAACTAATTGACTACTTAACTGATAACTGGTAACTAAGATTATGAATAATGCAATTGTCAAACCGAGAGATGTACAAGTAGCACCGATTGCCGTCGATACTTTTGTCTTTCGTTCCCGCACTTGGGACCGGTTAAAATTCGAGATCGAATACGGATTACAAAAGGGAACCACCGCCAATAGTTATCTGATTAAAGGTGAAAAAGTCGCTCTTTTTGATCCACCAGGGGAATCATTCTCGGCTATATTTTTAGAGGCTTTAACTAAAAGAATCGATCCGAAAACTATTGATTATATTATCCTCGGTCACGTTAACCCCAATCGTGCCGTCACCCTCAAGGCACTTTTAGAAATCGCGCCTCAAGTCACTTTTGTTTGTTCTAATCCGGGGGCAATTTCCCTGAAAAAAATTCTCGAAACCGAAGCATTAAATCTGTTGGTTGTCAAGGGGGAAGAAATATTAAATTTAGGGGCAAACCATCAATTAGAATTTATCCCCACTCCTAACCCCAGATTTCCCGATCAACTCTGTACCTACGACAGCAAAACCGATATTCTCTACACCGATAAATTATTCGGAGCGCACGTTTGTGGCGACCAAATTTTTGATGAGGGTTGGAGCGTTTATAACGAAGATCGGCGTTATTATTTCGATTGTCTCATGGCTCCCTATGCCAGCCAAATTAGCAACGCTTTGGAGAAATTAGCCGCTAAATCGCCCTTATTTTATGCTGTTGGTCACGGCCCTCTGGTGCGTTACGCGATGCACGAATTGACCCTTTCCTATCAACAATGGTTGGCAGTACAAAAGTATCAAGAGTTGACAATCGCCCTGATTTATGCCAGTGCCTACGGCAACACCACCACCCTCGCTCAAGCGATCGCCATGGGGATCACGAAAGCGGGAGTAGCAGTCACGGCGATTAATGCCGAGTTCGCTGAACCGGACGAGATCAAAACGGCGATCGAAAAAAGTGTCGGTTTTATCTTTGGTTCCCCCACTTTGGGAGGACACGCACCGACTCCCATCCAAACCGCCTTGGGGATTACCCTAGCAAATGGCGATAAAAGCAAGCTGGTGGGAGTTTTTGGCTCCTACGGTTGGAGTGGGGAAGCGGTCGATCTTTTAGAAGGTAAATTCCGGGATGGCGGTTATCGCTTCGGTTTTGAGCCAATTCGGGTTAAATTTAAACCCACGGAGGCAATTTTAAAGACCTGTGAGGAAGCAGGAACCGATTTCGCTCAAGCAGTCAAAAAAGCTCGCAAAAGCAGACAACCGAAAACTAATGTTAACCAATCCCAAAGCGATCGGCGATCGCAGGCTCTGGGCCGTTTGGTGGGTTCTCTCTGTATCGTCACCTGCGAATTGGGGGAATTGCGCGGCGCCATGTTAGCCTCTTGGGTGTCGCAAGCGACGTTCACCCCCCCCGGATTGACTATTGCCGTGGCGAAAGAACGAGCGATCGAGTCTCTGCTTTATAGCGGTACGCCTTTTGTCCTTAATATCCTCCAAGAAGGTCAACATTTGGCTTTAATGAAACATTTTCTTAAACCTTTTTCCCCCGGAGAAGATCGTTTCGCTAATATCGAAACCACTAAAGCTGAGAACGGTGGGCCGATTCTGGCCGAAGCGCTCGCTTATCTGGAATGTCGGGTGGAACAACGAATGGAGTGCGGTGATCATTGGCTGCTTTATGCGATCGCAGAAAAAGGCAGGGTTTTACACCAGGGTTTAACCGCCATCCATCATCGCAAATCTGGCAGTTATTATTAACTCATGGTGACGGGCAAGGGATCGCAAAAAACAAGGGTTTCGGCTGATCCCGAAAGTGAACAATACTCTCCCCTATCCTTCTGCTACTGTTTGTAAAACAAGATCAATAAATTTCTGGCTGTAGTATATGCCTTGTTGTTGCATCGTTTCTATGTAAGGTTTGACTGCAGCGATCTTTCCCAACTGTTTTGCTTTAATTAAAATACCGATCGAACCTGTAATTGGAATATTGAGAGATTTACACACCTGACGAGCCGCTAATTCATCGATAAGCACTAAAGGGGCTTTTTGTTCTAGTGCAAGGACGATGACTTCTGATTCTCCTCGATCCAGAGTCGGTAATAGTAAGGAAACCTGCTGTTGAGAGGCGATTTCTCGGACAGAAATCCACTGTTCTCGTAATAGATCGATCGAGCCAGTTTTGTCTTGATCGTAAGTGCTGATTTCAAGAGCTACCGCCTTAGGAATAACAATGCTTTTAACTATTTCTTCTTAAACCCCAAGATAAAGCGGAAGAGATTCTGGAAAAAGTCGCAAATTTTCTAGCTACAAGAGGTCTAAACATTAAGCCATCGAAGACAAGGTTAGTAGCCTCGACAGAAGGATTTGATTTTTTAGGATGGCACTTG
>NZ_JAQMSY010000155.1:0-4813 GCF_028329095.1 Microcystis sp. CS-574 | reverse complement strand
CGTCAGGAAGGTCGTCAGGAAGGCAGACTAAACAAAGCACTAGAGGCTGTTCCTCGTTTGTTAGCTTTAGGGTTAAGCGTTGAGCAAGTCGCATCCGCCTTAGAATTAGAGGTTGAACAGGTTAGAGCTATACAAAACGGGACATAAAAAATGCGATCGCCTTTTAGAATAAAAGCATGAAAACTGACACGATTTTTTATCAACTCTTTCAATCATTCCCCTCTATCTTCTTTGAATTAATTCAACTCCCTGGTTTAAGTATTCTCAATGTTAGTAAAATCCAATAATCCCAGTAATGCTAGTATATTCGAGTAATACCCACAAATTTCGATAATGTAATTGTAATAACTGATCACTGATCACTGATCAGCCATTCCGATGCCCTTTCACCCAGATCTAGGGGCAGACTAACCGCTTTACCGAGACGGGGACGCTCGCGGGTTTCGCGGATAAAAGCTTGAAATTGACTAACACCACCCCATTCGTGGAGATAATTGGCGATCGCATTGAGATGTTCCAGATATTCAGACTCGGAGAGGGGAAAAGAAGCTTGTTCGAGATATTTCCACATTACCTGGACATGAACCTTATCTTTGATGCGTCGTAGCTGGATATCGTAGGAACGACCCCATTTTTCTAGTAATAATTGCTGTAAGTCCACACCCGTCATGGTTGATATCGCTTCTCAGATGTCAGTCAGTCAATTAATTCTAACTTACTTTTAGCTGCTGCCCCTAGGTTAGTTCACCGCGCTTCGATTCAGACAAATTCCCATAAAAAAGTTTTTTCGGTGCGGCGAGTATGTAAAATAGAATGTTGATCTTTCTTGGCCTAAACAGCATTTCATGATTTCGAGTAACGACTTTCGGAGTGGCACAACCATCCAGATCGATGGCTCTGTCTGGCGGGTGGTGGAATTCCTGCACGTTAAACCGGGTAAGGGATCGGCCTTCGTGCGAACCAAGTTAAAAAATGTCCAGACGGGCAACGTGGTAGAACGGACGTTCCGGGCGGGGGAAACCTTGCCCTCAGCCACGATCGAAAAGCGCACCATGCAGCACACCTACAAAGAAGGCGATCAGTTTGTCTTCATGGACATGGAGACTTTTGAGGAAGCAACTCTCACCCCAGCACAAATGGGCGATCGAGCCAAGTATCTGAAGGAAGGAATGGAAGTCAATATTCTCTTTTGGAATGAGCAAGTATTAGAGGTAGAATTGCCCACCTCGGTAATCTTGGAAATCACCGATACAGATCCAGGAGTCAAGGGAGATACGGCCACCGGTGGCACGAAACCGGCGATCGTAGAAACGGGAGCGCAGGTGATGGTTCCCCTGTTTATTTCCATCGGTGAAAGGATTAAAGTGGACACCAGGGATGGTTCCTATCTGGGACGGGAATAATTGTGATCAGAAGCCCAGAAATGAGGTCTTAGGGACGGATTTAGGACTAAAGCCAGTTTTCTCTAGCCTGTTTCCCAAAACTTAGCCGCTAGATGTCAAAAATCGACGGTTTGGTGGGTGCGAATTTGGATTTGTTGCTTTTTATTTGCGGGGGGATTTCAGAGCGGTGACTATTGATTACAACGAAATTCGAGAACTGATCAAAACATTGGCAGCCACGGATATCAGTGAATTTAGCCTAAAAAGTGCAGATTTGGAGCTAAATATCCGCAAAGGAACCGTTAATACCGTCCTTGGTTCTCTCCCCGCTCCCTTGCCGGTGGTGACAGCCCCGGTCGCCCCTCCAGTGGTAGCCGCCGGTACCACCCCGGCCCCAGAAACTCCCACCCCCGAACCCGTGGCCGCCGCTATTGATAAAAAATGGCTGGCGATTACCTCTCCCATGGTCGGCACTTTTTATCGCGCTCCCGCTCCCGATGAACCGTCTTTCGTGGAAAAAAACGATCGGATCCGTGTCGGACAAACGGTCTGTATCATCGAAGCGATGAAGTTGATGAACGAAATCGAAGCGGAAGTAGCTGGGCAAATCGTCGAAATCGCCGTCGCTAACGGTGAACCAGTGGAATTTGGCCAGACGTTAATGTGGGTTAATCCCGAATAGATAGAATGAAAGCTATCCTCATGACCGCCGTGGATGTCCTGCAGCTTCAGGAAGTCCCCACCCCGAAAATTAGTCAACCGCATCAGGTTTTAGTAGCATTAAAAGCCGCTGGTGTCAACCCTATTGATACAAAAATTCGTAAACGCGGCACTTTTTATCCCGAGCAAATGCCAGCCATTTTGGGCTGTGACGGGGCGGGAATTGTCGAGGCCGTTGGGGCGGCGGTGCAGGATTTTCGCCCCGGGGATGAAGTGTACTTTTGTAGCGGCGGACTGGGCAAGGCCGGCACGGGAAATTATGCCGAATATGCCCTGATCGAGGCGGATTATTTGGCCCACAAGCCGAAATCTCTTTCTTTTGCCGAGGCGGCCGCTGTACCTTTGGTTTTAATCACCGCTTGGGAAGCACTCTACGATCGCGCCCGTCTTCAGTCGGGACAAAGCGTCCTGATCCATGGCGGGGCTGGGGGTGTTGGTCATGTCGCGATTCAATTGGCAAAACTGAGGGGGGCTAAAGTTTATACAACGGTGGGAAATAGCGATAAAGAGCGTTTAGTGCGGCAATTAGGGGCAGATTACCCGATTTTATACAAACAAACCGATTTTGTCGCGGCGATACTTCAAGAAACCGCAGGGAAAGGGGTAGATATCGCTTTTGATACGGTGGGAGGGGCAACTTTTGGGCAAACTTGCCGAGCGGTGCGCGTGTACGGCGATATGGTGACGATTTTGGAACCTACGGGCAGCTGGAAAGAAGCCCGTGATCGCAATTTGCGGATTAGTTTAGAATTAATGTTAACCCCGGCTTTGATGGGACTGCCAGAAGCGCAAAAATATCAAACAGAAATTCTCAGACAAGGAGCGCGTTTAATTGACGAGAAAAAGTTAACTATTCATCTCTCCCAAACCTTCCCTTTAGCGGCAGCTATTAGCGCCCATCAATTGCTAGAAACTGGTGCAGTGACGGGGAAAATTGCCCTAATTATCGACTAGAAATCTGCTTGTTACTACTGGTGAGCAGCAGAAGTTGTTAAAGCAGGGAGAGGGCAAACCACCGCTACACTTTTGCCAATCGGTCAACCTGATTACGTTAAAATCAAAAGCAGGATACTGTGTATGACGGAAAAACTCGATGAACTCAGTGATTAAAGCGGTACAAACTGCCTATTATGGGGATGCAGCCTATCGGACACCACCACCGGACTTAGAATCTCTCCTGCTCAAAGAGAGAATTGTCTATCTGGGGTTGCCCTTATTTTCCTCCGATGATGTCAAGCGCAATATCGGGGTGGACGTGACGGAATTAATTATCGCGCAACTGCTTTACCTGCAATTTGACGATCCCGAAAAACCGATTTTCTTCTACATCAACTCTACCGGCACATCCTGGTACACCGGCGACGCGATCGGCTACGAAACGGAAGCTTTCGCCATCTGTGACACCCTCAACTACATTAAACCTCCCGTTCATACTATCTGTATCGGGCAGGCCATGGGAACTGCAGCGATGATTCTTTCCGCAGGAACCAAGGGTTTTCGCGCCTCCTTGCCCCACGCTACCATTGTTCTCAACCAAAATCGCACCGGGGCTCAGGGACAAGCCACCGATATCCAGATTCGTGCCAAGGAGGTAATCGCCAATAAACAGACGATGTTGGAAATTTTCTCGAAAAATACGGGTCAAACCACCGAAAAACTGGCGAAAGATATGGATCGCACCTTCTATCTCACCCCACAACAGGCGAAAGACTACGGATTAATCGATCGCGTTCTCGAAAGTCGCAAGGAACTACCGAAACCCCTCGCCCAAGTTAGTTAAGATTTATTACAAATTAGCAGGAGTTGTTACCAATTATGCCTATCGGTGTGCCAAAAGTTCCCTACCGTCTGCCGGGTAGCCAATACGAACAGTGGATTAGCATTTACAGCCGTCTTTCGGTGGAACGCATTCTTTTTTTGGGGCAGGAAGTCACCGACGGGTTAGCCAATGCCCTTGTGGCCCAAATGCTTTATCTCGACTCGGAAGATCCCACTAAACCCATCTATCTCTATATCAACTCGCCGGGGGGTTCCGTTACCGCCGGTATGGCCATCTACGACACCATGCAGTACATCAAAGCGGAAGTGGTGACTATCTGTGTGGGATTAGCGGCCTCTATGGGGGCATTTTTGCTGGCTTCCGGTAGTCCGGGTAAGCGTCTCGCTCTTCCCCACGCGCGGATTATGATTCACCAACCCATGGGCGGAACCGGGCGCCGGCAAGCGACGGATATCGACATTGAAGCTAAGGAAATCCTGCGTATTCGCCAGCAATTAAACGAAATTATGGCTAATCGCACCGGACAAACCATCGAACGCATCGAAAAAGACACGGACCGCGATTATTTCCTCTCCGCCGAGGAAGCTGTCGCCTACGGTTTAATTGATAAGGTGGTGGAGGGAAGACCGGCTTAAGTCAGTCAGAGGTTAGAACAGGCGAGAAACCTGTTCTAATCTTTTTTTCTGATATGGCGGGAATAAACCTGACTTGATTACCATAAAAAAGGAGAAAAAACTGTATCAAAATTAGCAGAAATGGGCAAAAAAAATAAACTTATTTCCGTTAATTATTAGAACTCTTGCAAATTAATTATATGTTATAATGATCGGTTAACTAATTTTCCCCAAAAAATTAGTTAATCAGTACATTCGTCCTGAATGAAAACTTGAAGTTTAACTTTTAACTCAAAACTCTTTAGAGCTGCTTTAAT
>NZ_JAQMSY010000154.1:0-4844 GCF_028329095.1 Microcystis sp. CS-574 | reverse complement strand
GTTAGGAATTAACCCAGAAGATCACGATATTCGCTTCGTGGAAGATAACTGGGAATCTCCCACCCTCGGCGCTTGGGGTGTGGGGAGATGGGGGGTTGGGGAGAAAAAAGCTGCCGACTGTCTCCTGTATCCTGTCTCCTGACGGTTAAAGTCATTGACTTACTTTTAACTGTAAGCGAAAGTGGACGGGGGTAGAAGACTGGGGGAGAATAACTAATTCATAAAATCCCTCTTCGGGTAATTGACCAGACCATTGCCGATCGCTAGACTTATCTAAAAGGGTAATATTACCCGTGGGAGAGTAGAAAGATAGTAAAACTTCGCCTTCCGCCTCTAAATTTAAGTTTAACCGATCACTGGAACGCAATTTTATTGCATAGGCTTTTCCTTGTCCCTGGCTGAGAATTGCCTCGATAACTTCCTCCCCCCCCGCGTCTAAACTTTCGATCGCTTGGTAGGATAGGCCAGACTGTAAAGATTGTAACTGATTCCAGGCCAAACCACTCCATAGTTGACCCAGGCTTGTGTCAAAACTTGGTCTTTCTGTCAACTCGGGAAATAACTGAAAAAAGGCAGTATCAGTGAGTAAATTAAAGACTCTACCGCTTAAGCGTAATTGATTCACTTGTTCTCGCCATTTTTCTCGCTGTTGCTCGTTGTAGCTACCTAATGCTTCTCTAGTGCCAGAATCGAGACGTTCTAAGCGATCGAGTATTTCTGCTCCTAGAATGTCTCTTTGTTCCTGTTTCTGTTTTTCCTCTTTGATATCCCCATAGCGGAGGTTAAACAATTCATTGACGAGATTTTTAAAAAACTGACTATCAATTCCCAACTCTAGACGACGCTTTCTCATCTCAGTTTTCCGTTGCCATGCCGTATCTGTGGCAGAATTAAAATTATTTTCCTCCGTGGCAAAAACGGGTTTAACGGTTTCGTGTTGATTGCTGTGTTTAACCCACTGTTTCCCAATTAACCAGCCTATTGCCGCCGATAATAACATCAAGAGGCAAAAAATAGCGATTCTGCCAGAACAGCCGAGAAAAACGGGCGATTTATTCCGAGAATTGGCGGCCATTGTCTTCTTAGACGATTTAGGGTTTTGGTCTGTAAAGATGAGATTAACACAAATAATAGGCTAAGACGCATTTTAATCGCCTATCCTGAGATTCGCCGAATCTTCCCCAATCCCTTCACCAATGCAAAAATGAAAAGCATCATTGAGAAATTGTTTGAAAATAGGGAATAAATTGTGAAAAAATTAAATGAACCTTCAGACCGATCACAATTAACCCCAAAGAAGTCAAAAATCCCCCTTCAGAACCCCGTGACACTAATAACTAATAACTAATAACTAATAACTGAATAAAACTACATTCCCATAATTTCGTAACCGGAATCTACATAAATAATCTGACCGGTAATACCACTAGAAAGATCACTGGCTAAAAAAGCGGCCGTATTTCCTACCTCAATTTGTGTCACGGTGCGATGTAAAGGAGCGATTTCTTCCACATGATGGATCATATCAAGAATTCCCCCCACGGCCGAAGATGCTAAGGTGCGAATTGGACCGGCAGAAATACCATTAACTCGGATCTTTTGGCCACCTAATTCCGCAGCTAAATAGCGAACACTCATTTCTAAACCGGCTTTTGCCACCCCCATTAAATTATAGTTAGGAATTACCTTGACACCGCCGAGATAGGTAAGAGTGATAATACTTCCCCCTTCCGTCATCAAGGGTTTAGCCGATCGCGCTAGACGGGTTAGGGAAAAAGTGCTAATATCTAGGGATTTAGTGAAAGCTTCCCGGGGGATGGCGGTAAAATCGCCCGTTAAACCCTCTTTATCGGCAAAAGCGAGACAGTGAATCAAAATATCCAGTTTACCCCATTTTTCCGCCACTGTAGCGAAAGTATCTTCTACCTGTTGGTCATTTTGGACATCGCAGGGGACATAAAAAGCGGGATTAAGTTCATCGGCCAATTCTCGCACTTTTTTCTCAAAACGGCCTTTTTCGTCGGGGAGATAGGTGACACCGATATTTGCACCAGCTTGATGGAGTTGTTGAGCAATTCCCCAAGCGATCGAGCGATTATTGGCAATTCCTGTCACTAGGGCGTTTTTTCCCGTTAAATCTAACATAGTTCTCGTTTCTCTTACAAAAATCTCCCCAATAGCCGACCCCAGCGAGATTCGGTATAATAGGGATACAGATAACGGGGCAGCAATGATCACCCCTCCCCTATTGTCTGGCAAAAAGCGCCCAAAACTTTTCCCAGTTTAGCGAGCGGTTGTGTTTAATAGAGGTGACACTCGTTGGATAATAAAAACAATTTTCCCCTTTTTTGGATGTGAGATGGACTTATCATTAATACAAGATAAACCCCTAGCAGATGTGTTCCGTCGAATCGGCAGCGGCAATTTCCCCCCGGTGGTGGAGTTGTTCGAGCGTGGCAAAACGATCTTTTTCCCGGGAGATCCCGCCGAAAGAGTCTATTTTTTGCTGAAAGGAGCCGTTAAGTTATCGCGAGTCTATGAAGCGGGAGAGGAAATTACCGTGGCTCTACTGCGGGAAAATAGCGTCTTTGGTGTGCTATCCTTACTGACTGGTCAGCGATCGGATCGTTTTTATCATGCCGTGGCTTTTACTCCGGTAGAATTACTCTCGGCCCCGATCGAGCAGGTAGAAAGATCCCTCCGCAATAATCCCGATTTATCAATGTTGATGCTGCAGGGGTTGTCCTCGCGGATTCTGCAAACGGAAATGATGATCGAAACCTTAGCTCACCGGGATATGGGTTCACGTTTGGTCAGTTTTTTATTAATTCTCTGTCGTGATTTTGGGGTTCCCACCACCGATGGCATCCGGGTGGATCTAAAATTGTCTCACCAAGCGATCGCCGAAGCGATCGGTTCTACCCGCGTCACTGTCACCCGTTTATTGGGAGAGCTGCGGGATCAAGAAATGGTCTCAATTTACAAGAAGAAAATTACCGTCCATAATCCCGTCGCTCTCAGTCAACAATTTACCTAAATTCTGGATGACTAGCGCTTATATTTTAGTTTTGGCCATCGTGGTTTTAGGTGGTCTGATAGCTGCGGTTGGCGATCGTATAGGTAGCCGTATCGGTAAGAAAAGGATGCGTTTATTTAATCTGCGTCCGAAACAAACCGCAACTTTGATGACGATTGTAACGGGAATTTTGATCGCCGGTTCGACTTTAATTGTCTTATTTGCTTCTAGTAAATCCCTGCGTCAAGGGGTTTTTGAACTGGATCGTCTTTTAAATGAACGTCGTGCCGCTATTAAGGATTTAGAAAGACAGGTGAGAAAAACCACCGAACAAAAAAATCAGGTGGAAAAGGCTTTAAAAACGGCTAAAAGTGAACAGATAGCTGTGCAGAAACGTCTAGAGGTTCTTAACAAAAATTATCAAGCTTCTCGTCAACGTTTGCGGTTAGTTTCGGGACAGTTGGAAAAGTTCCGCAAGGAAGTGGCTAATTTAAATAATGAACGAGTTATTTTAACTAATCAAAAGGCACAGTTAATCAGTCAACGGGATCAATTGTCCCAACAAAAATCAATTCTTTCTAGTCAGATAAATCAACTACAAACCACAGTTCAAGTTAGAGATAAAGAGTTAGCTAATCAACAAAAATTATTAACAACCAGACAAGCGCGACTTCAACAGTTGGAAACTCAACAAAAAACCCTACAGCTAGAAATTGATCGCCGGGATCAACGCATTGGAGAACTCGATCGATCGATTGTGGATAAAAATTTTGCTTTGGAACAGCGCGAGGGAAAATTAAAAGATTTAGAAACCCAAATGGCTTTTCTTAAGCGGGAAGTGGAAGTTTTAGAACAATACTATCAAACCTATCAAGAATTGCGGGAAAAACAAATCGCTATTTTCCGGGGACAGGTGTTATCTTTTGGAGCTTTTCGTATTGTCGATCCCCAAGCTATTGTCGCTGTTATTGATAAGTTATTGCGGGAAGCGAATATAAATGCTATCCGTGCCACCCAACCGAATCAGCCTAATTTTGACCAGCGTTTAGTTAAGATCACAAAAGCACAGGTAGAACAGTTAAGTCAACAATTACAGGACGGTAAAGAATATGTGGTGAGAATCCTTTCCGCAGGTAATTATGTCTTAGGAGAAAGCGAGATTCGTGTCTTTGCTGATGTGGTTCCCAATCAAAGAGTTTTTGAGGAGAAACAGGTGATCGCTACCGTTTCTATTGATCCCCAAAATATGACAGAAGAAGACCTACAAAAGCGATTAGATTTACTCTTAGCTTCGGCTCAATTTCGCGCTAGAAGTGCGGGAGTTTTAGGGTCAATTCAAGTGGAAGATGGTTTATTAACTACGGTAGTTAACTTTATTGGTCAAGTGAAAAAGTCGGGTAATTCTATCGAGACACTTGAGGCAGTTGCTGCTAGTAAAACTAATACATCTGGACCTTTAACTTTGCGTTTAGTAGCGGTAAAAGATGGTAAAATTGTTTTTAGTACGTCTTCTTAAAAGATAGCTAAAGTTAGGATTTGAGATTAAAATCAACTCCTTCGTAAATATCGACAAGATTTAAGCTAATTCCTAAAGAATCTAGGGATATAATTCCCCTTGCTGGGGTGTATTCTTGCAGTAACCAATTATTTTCCGAGGTTTTGCTATAGGATTCTATTAATATCTCCCCTTGACTGACGAGAAGATATTGGTTTAATTGGGGTATAGAACGATAATAACGAAATTTATCACCCCGATCATAACTAGAGGTGGAAGGGGATAAAACTTCGATAATTACACAGGGATTTAAAATTTCATCGTTGCGATTAT
>NZ_JAQMSY010000153.1:0-9428 GCF_028329095.1 Microcystis sp. CS-574 | reverse complement strand
GCCTTCGGCTTCCCCCCTTATAAAGGGGGGCTAGGGGGGATCGAACCTAAAATCTATTTTTAATTTAATTATAACCAGCTACTTAACCAGATTTAGTATGAATAGAAGCAAACCGGTTATCTAAGAGCTAATTTTACGACCGAGGTGGGCAAGCTTATCTAGAACAGATTGAAGCAAAGATCGCCGCTGCTCGACGACAATATCTAAGTTAGCCAACATATACTTTACGTCCTTGTAGGCATTGTCCAGCAAGGCTAGTAATAATTCGCGATCGCCTGCGATGTCTTTTTCTGATGGGGTGCAGGTCCGTTGAAGTAATAAGTCCGCCGGTGGAGAAGGAAGGGAGGGCGATCGCTCGGACTCTAGCTGTTGAATGGTTTGTTGTAAATTTTCAATCACCCCATACATTTCCATCGGGTCAAAAACCCTTAACAGACTGGTTTGTGTGACAATGCCCAACCCCCGACCCCAGTTCCAAGAAACCACCAAACGCCCCACCCGCCGTTTTTGCATTTCCTGATGGGCCGTCCACAGGGAATCCTCCGGGTTGAGGAGAAATAAGGGCGTACTCATCACCGTCTGGGCCCTAGTTTTGTGCAGATCGATTTGAACTGCTTGAAACTGGACAAGATCTCGCTCTGTCACAATACCCACCGGGTAGTCATTGTCTTCGGAATTTCTCTGGGTGATCACCACACAACTGACACGATGTTCCGCCATTAACTGGGCCAATTGCAAGACTGTGGCGGTGAGTGGGGCCTGTACCACTTGACTGGTCATCACATCGGATACGCGACGAAACCGCAACAGATTGGCCGGACGCAATATCTGGCGAATACTTTCATGGGAAATCACCCCGATTAAGTGTCCTTGGTCATCCACAATCGGCAAATGGCGAATGCGGTAGCGCCGAAACAAAAACAGGGCAGCAAAAATGTCTTGAGCAGATTGCTGGGGCAAAGTGATCAGGGGATGTACCATCACATCAGCAACGGTTGTCTCGGTCAGGTTAATTCCTTGGGCGGTGAGTCGCACCACATCCCGTTCCGTCAAAATTCCTAATAACTCTTGCCCTTGCACCACCAGCAGACAGCTAACACGCACCTCTCCGGCCGGAGCAGCTAGAGGGTATAGGTCATCGGTGAGCAAACACAGACGACTATGGGCCTGACCGATCATAGCGATCGCATCTGCCAGGGAAGTGGTTGGCGGCACCGTCAAGGGGTGGCGATTGATCGCTTTTTCCAGATCGGGGGCCCAACTCAGAGGTGTATCGAGAGACATCAGCACCATCCTGCAATCGCAAAGGCCAAGATAGACAGAACAGCCACTGGGCAAAGAACCCAGACTCTCAGAGTTGCCAAAATCCTTTCTAAAACTATCTCAAAGTGTAGCGTCATTTAACTTTTTCCTAAAAGATGTAACGTTTTGTTACAATTTTTATTAAACTCGTAAAGATTTTAGACCCACTTCGGTGTATCATAGAGGGATGTAACAGGTTAAAGCCTGAAACTTTTTATTTAGGGGTTATTCAGCCTCTAATGGTTTCAGGAGCGGTATCACCAGACGCTGGGGTGAGTACTTCCGGGTTCTGGTCGGCCTGAAGGGTTACTCCGGAAATTCTGGACACCTTTCCATAAAGTCGATCCAGCACTCGCTTTACGGAAATACGCTGCCATGGTTGACCGCGTTTGGTGGTGTAGCCCTGTTCATTAAGCCAATCGGCGATCTTCTGCAAGGATTTCCCTGATTTGTGATGACGGCGAATCAGTTCAATGACCCGGCACTCTTCCGGATCATCCACTAATTCCCCATCGATCGATCGTTGTCCAAAGGCAGGGGAGCCGTAGCCCGCATAACCACCGTTGCTTGCTTTTGCCTGTCTGCCTTGTTCTAGCCGCTCCCAGGCAGATAAATCGTTGGAAGGGGTCGCTGTCATAGGGTATCTAAATGCAATAACTTGCAAAACCATATTATCGCAACTTAACGTCGCAAATTTGTTTTGATTGGGAGCAGCCGATGACGACTTACAAATTAAAACCCCTGCATGAGCAGGGACTAGATGTCACCATCGATGTCTGGGACAACCAAACTATAGACGATACCCCCGGGAGGCGGACAAAGTTAAAGGGTCAAAGGCCAAGCATTTTTAGATGAGGAGCGGTTCAAAGCTGAATTTATATTGTAAAACGCAGCGAGCAGAGAATTTGGACTAAGTTACACAGCATCAATCTGGAGATATAAACATGGGTACGGCTACATTTATTCAAGATGAAACTGAATTTGATTCCCTCTTAAAGAGTGAATCCCTGTTGGTGGTAGATTGCACGGCAACCTGGTGTGGACCTTGCAAACTGGTGGCTCCGTTGATCGATCGATTGGCCGATGACTATCGCGATCGCGCCAAAGTCTTCAAACTTGACCTAGACAGTAACAAACCCGTGGCCAAACGCTTTGGAATTAAAAGTATTCCGGCTGTCATGGTATTTAAACAGGGGAAATTGATAGAAACATTAGTTGGGGTTAAACCCTATGAAGAATTTACGGCAGCCGTAGAACGACAATTATAGTCTTCCACCGTGAACAAACACTCTGGGCAAACGTCCGAAGTTGACCCTTTCCTTCTCACACCACTATTCAATTTTGAGGTATGGCGATGAACAAGCTTATAGAAATCCGGTGTCCCAACTGTGGCAGCGTAGCTCAACGGCTCTTGAGCGATCGCCTGCCCGCAGGATATAAGTGTCCGGCCCGGCAAGTTGCTCAGACGGAATGCCCAGTGTGTGATTATTTCATCGCCATGTGTTGGCAAAACGGCGCTGTGCTGGAGGCCTATGCTCCAGGCATTCAGGGGAATACAGCTGCGGCCATGCCGCCCCAGCCCCAACCAGCGATCGCCCATTGGTCTTTGTCATCTGTGTTCAAAGTGGCACTCAGCCCACAAGAGTCTAGGAAATTGCTATCGGGACAACCCTAGTCAACTTTTGCATTTATACCAGTTCTTTCATTTAACCAAACCAAACCATATATGCTGCAAGCTCAAGAAATTATGACCCAAAACGTTGTCACCATTCGTGGTTCGGCAACGGTTGCCGATGCCGTGAAATTGATGAAAGAAAAAAAACTGCGGGGTTTGATTGTCGAACCGCGCCATGAACAGGATCCTTATGGAATTGTCACCGAAACCGACATCGTTTACAAAGTGGCGGCCTTTGGCCACGATCCTAAAACTATGCGGGTCTATGAAATTATGGCCAAGCCCTGTGTGGTCGTCAATCCCGAACTGGGGGTGGAATATGTAGCCCGGTTATTTGCTCAAACCCGCATTCGCCGCGCCCCGGTGATTCAGGGTAAAACTTTGCTGGGTATTATTTCTGTCAGTGATATTCTCTTCAAGAGCGATTTTGTTGAAAAGCCCAAGCGGTTGTTCATTGAAGATGAAATTGAAGCAGCCCGGGAAGACGCACGGGCAATTTGTGCGGCCAAGGGTGAAATCTCTCCCGATTGCGCAGCAGCCTGGGATGTGGTTGAGGAACTCCAAGCCGAAGCCTCCCATCAACGGGTCAAAAAACAGGGGACTAACTCACTTCAGTCCTACTGCGAAGCCAATCCCAATGCCTTAGAGTGCCGCATTTATGAGGATTAAATCCTGGCGGGTTTTGGGAGAATCGATCGCCTTGAGGATCTTGCCGATCGGTTTCCCCAGGCGATCGAGTTCTTGATCTCCACCTTTTCGGATGCGATATAGATCGATCGCTTGCGCTTACCGAATTCGACTTGATCGGGGGTCTGTGGGTACATACACCCCTAATTCCCCTGAGAGGAGATAATCAAGAAAAGTCTTGGCGATCACGGATAGTTTTTTATCCTTGGGATAAACCACATACCAATGGCGTTGGATGGGAAAATCTTCCACGTCAAGGATGGTAAATTCCCCATTGGGATGATCTAAATTTAAGACGTGCTGAGACAGAACCGAGATTCCTAAACCACCGGCGACCGCTTGTTTAATGGCTTCATTATTGCCGATTTCCAAACGCAGAGATAAAGTGATGCCATGGTCGAGAAAAATTTGCTGTACTGCCCGTCTAATTCCCGATCCCATTTCCCGCATAATAAAAGGTTCCCCTTGCAGCCGTTTAATCGGAATTTTTTTCTGTCCCGCTAGGGGGTGATCTTTGCGTGCAATGACCACAAGGGGATTTTCCAGAAACGGTTGAATATCGAGGTTTAGCTCTTGGGGGGGTTCGCTTAAAATATATAGGTCATCAACATTATTGATCATCCTTGCTTCTAGGTCTTGGTGATTGGTCAATTCTAGGGACACATCCACCCCTTCGTACTGTTGACAAAAAGGACCTAGGATCTGAGGGATTAAATATTGGGCTGTGGATACCGCCGCTAAACGCAGTTTACCCTGTTTAATGCCCTTGATATCGGCGATCGCCATCTCAAAGTTATCAAGATCCTTGAGGACTGCTTGACAGGTGACTAATAAACTGCGTCCGGCCTCGGTTAAATACAAACGTTTGCCTATCTGTTCAAATAAGGGTAAACCCACTGATTTAGTCAGTTGTTTCATCTGGGTGGAAACGGTGGGTTGGGTGATCGATAGTTCTTCAGCAGCCCTGGTGAAACTGCCATGACGAGCGGTCGCTTCAAAGACAATCAGTTGATGTAAAGTGGCGTGAATCAAGAGAGGCCTCTAGAGAGCTACACTTCTGTTACTGCCTTGAGGAGCTTTGCTAAACAGAAGCAGGAATGGAGGGGAACGAGTAAAAACCTCCCCACCCCGCTTATATCATAGGTTTAAATCAATACTTTTGTAAAGATATATCGATTTAAACTCAATTTACAAAAATTTGCTTGTCAAGATATCCGTTCTAGTATAGATTTATAACAATCGATCTTTAAAAACCATAAAGTTTTGTCTATCAAGGCTGGTCTGTCAACCGCCGGCTTTGTTGTGGCAAAAAATCCTTTGCTCAGTTGGATTCTCATGGAAATAACCAATCGTATTCATTTTGACAATTGGCGGGGCGATATATTAGGTTTTCTAACAGCTGCCATCGTTTATCTCCCTCTAGCTCTCGTCTTCGGGATAACTTCCGGGACAAGGGCGATCATGGCTAGTTTAACCGCCAAAAATCCCGAATTAGGCTTGCCCCCGGACTTGACGCTATCCAAAGTTATGCCCGCAACAGGTTTGCTTAAGGGGTAAAGAGGCTTATACCATTTTTCACAAGTAATGGCAGAGATGGTTAATTGCCCTCACCCCTAACCCCCCCTGCCCCCCCGACATCGGGGGGCAAGATACCTGCCAAGAATAAAGAAAAATGGTATTACTCTTACTCTTTTTCAGCTTTTGCAAGTTTATTTAGTTCATTTGTATTAATACTCCTCATCAGGGGAGGCCCAAGGAGGTATTCGTGGATTTTTTCTCATTGTTTGTCATGGACTTTATCCAGCAGTTGCAGTCGCCAACGCTGGCCTTTTTGATTGGTGGCATGATCATTGCCGCTCTCGGTAGTGAATTGGTCATCCCAGAGTCGATTTGTACGATCATCGTCTTCATGCTGCTGACCAAAATTGGTCTGACCGGCGGGATTGCCATCCGCAATTCCAACCTAACGGAAATGGTGTTACCCATGATCTTTGCCGTCATAGTAGGGATTCTCGTGGTTTTCATCGCCCGCTATACCTTAGCCAATCTGCCCAAGGTGAAAGTGGTGGATGCGATCGCAACTGGGGGATTATTTGGAGCCGTGAGTGGCTCGACTATGGCAGCCGGTCTGACGGTACTGGAAGAACAAAATATCCGCTACGAGGCCTGGGCTGGCGCACTCTATCCTTTTATGGATATCCCGGCGCTGGTAACGGCGATCGTGGTGGCTAACATTTATCTTAACAAGAAGAAGCAGAAAGAAGCGGCCTACGACCAAGAGTCTTTTAGCAAGCAGCCGGTGGCGGCTGGGAATTATTCCGATCAGCAGGATTATCCCAGCAGTCGGCAGGAGTATCTCAGCCAGCAGCAGCCGGCGGATAATCGGGTCAAGATCTGGCCGATCATTGAAGAAAGCCTTCGCGGACCGGCCCTATCGGCCATGTTATTAGGTCTGGCTTTGGGCATATTCACCCAGCCGGAAACTGTCTATAAAAGCTTCTACGATCCCCTCTTTCGCGGCCTGCTTTCGGTCTTGATGCTGGTCATGGGGATGGAGGCTTGGTCAAGGGTGGGTGAACTGCGTAAGGTGGCCCAGTGGTATGTCGTCTATAGCGTCGTAGCACCGTTTATACATGGTCTAATCGCCTTCGGTCTCGGCATGATTGCCCACTACGCCACCGGGTTCAGCTGGGGCGGTGTGGTCATGCTGGCCGTCATCGCTTCCTCTAGTTCCGACATCTCTGGGCCGCCCACGTTGCGGGCCGGTATCCCCTCGGCTAATCCCTCCGCCTATATAGGTGCGTCCACGGCCATCGGTACGCCCGTAGCGATCGGCTTGTGTATCCCGTTCTTCGTTGGTCTCGCCCAGGCCCTAAGCGGCGGCTAGGATTGTGGTCGGTCGGTGATCCCTCGATCGGACAGACCAAGCAAATAAATGTACATACTTAAGGAGATAATCAACATGGCTAAACCAGCCAAAAAGCTCGTCATCGTCACAGAAAAGATTTTGCTGAAAAAAGTCGCCAAGATCATCGAAGAATGCGGGGCGAGTGGTTACACGGTGATGGATACTGGCGGTAAAGGCAGTCGCAACGTGCGCTCGTCGGGACAACCCCACGTTTCCGAAACCGACAGTAATGTTAAGTTCGAGATACTTACCCCCGATCGAATTATGGCCCAAAATATTGCCAAGCAGGTTGCCGATCAGTTTTTCCTCAATTTTGCGGGCATGATCTATCTCTGTGATGCGGAGGTTCTGTACGGACAGAGTTTCTGTGGACCAGAGGGCTGTGAAATCTAGACAACTAAGCTTGTCTTGATCCGGGCCACCGCATCCCCAGCCTGACTGTCCTGGAGCGGTGGCCCCTTTTCCTATCCCCCAGTTTTATAACCACCTAGGGCTTGCTGAATAAATCTAAAAACCTTGTTGGATAAGGCTTTTAGGCTTTTTTCCCTCAAAAAGTGCTGACCATTGGAGTGATTGGGGGTAAAATTCCTGGACTTTTTCCCTGAAAATTAGGTAACTGACTACCTCAAAATCGGTAAAACCCTACACCCTACACCCCACACCCCACACCCTGCCCCCACGAAAAACTTTTTCAGCAGACCCTACCTAAAACCTTTAACCCTCATCCCTTTAAACTGATGATTTTGTCCTATATTCTGCCTCCTTCGATCGGGGAGATAGCAGCCCCCATGACTCCGCTCCCCTTGCTTGCCACCGTTGTGGCCGAGGATTCACCGATTATTCTCTCTGGCGTATTGCTGACACTGGTGGTGATTTATCTGGCCAGCAAGCTCGGCGCAGAGGCCGCCCGACGATTGGATTTTCCGCCCGTACTGGGAGAACTGGTCGCCGGTGTGATTGTCGGCGTTTCGGCCTTGCATCTGCTCATCTTTCCCGAAGGGGGGCTATCGGCCTCTGACTCGCTGATTATGACGGTACTGCAAGGATTGAATCAATTGGCCCCGGCTGCCGTGGACCGGATCTTTGAGTCCCAAAGTGAAGTGATTTCGGTTCTAGCTGAAATCGGTGTGATTATTCTGCTGTTTGAAATTGGCCTAGAATCCGACCTGCGACAACTCAAGGAAGTGGGAATTCAAGCCACGGTTGTGGCCTGTGTGGGGGTTGCGGCACCTTTTGCGGCAGGTACGGCCGGGTTAATGCTCGTCTTTCATGTGGCGGCTATCCCGGCGATTTTTGCAGGGGCTGCCTTGACAGCAACCAGTATCGGTATTACCTCGAAGGTGTTGTCCGAGTTAGGTCAACTCAAATCCAAAGAAGGGCAAATTATTGTCGGTGCAGCGGTGATCGATGATGTCCTTGGTATTATTGTTCTGGCTGTGGTCGCTAGTTTAGCCAAAACCGGTGAGATTGATGTGACCAATGTTATTTATCTGATTGTCAGCGCTACGGCCTTTTTGATCGGATCAATTTTGTTGGGAGGTATTTTTAACAAAAGTTTTGTGGCGATCGTGGAGCGGCTGAAAACTCGGGGAAATATTGTTATTCCCGCATTTGTCTTCGCTTTCTTTATGGCATTTTTAGGCAATGCTATTCATCTGGAAGCGATTTTAGGGGCCTTTGCTGCGGGTTTGGTGCTTGATGAAACTGATACCCGCAACGAGTTGGATGAGTTAATTAAACCGATCGCCGATTTGCTTGTACCGATTTTCTTTGTGACGGTGGGAGCGCGTGCCGATCTCGGTGTTTTAAACCCAACGGTACCGGAGAATCGGGCTGGACTTTTGATCGCTGTCTTTTTGATGGTTGTGGCGATTATCGGTAAACTGGTGACAGGCTGGGCAGTTTTTGGCATATCCGGAATCAATCGCCTCGCCATCGGTGTGGGTATGATTCCCCGGGGTGAGGTGGGTTTAGTTTTTGCTGGGATTGGTTCGGCCAGCGGAATTTTGGATAAGCCTTTGGAAGTGTCGATTATTATTATGGTAATCCTGACCACTTTCCTCGCTCCTCCCTTCCTCAGAGTCGCTTTTGGTAAGACGGAAACTGTTGCCGAAACCCTGGAAAGCAAGGAGCCAGCTAATCCTATTCCTTAATTTTGCGGGTAAAATCTGATTTTTTAGACGAGGCTGAAGCATTTTCAGCCTTTTTACAAATCTATGCTCAGGATAAGGGAGCGATCGAGGTAAGATTTGAGAGTATCTAATCTTTTTCCTATGTTCGAGCAGACATTTAAGAATATCGATGATATTCTCCGAAAAGAGGCGGGGTGCGCGACGGAGTTGGATTACGCGGAACAGATATCCTGGATTCTCTTTTTGAAACCCACATTCCGCACCCTAAGTGTCACAACGTCTCAAAAGAGGAAGGGGCGTAAGCCAAAATACTTATCTAGAGGAGTTAGTTGGCGGCAAGCTGCCGGCAACTAAGCCGAAAATTCCAGGGTTCTCCCAGTAATTCTCAATAAACAGTGCTTATTGAGAATTACTGGGCAATCAGACTTAACATCTAGGGGGAGATGTTCCAGTTACTCGCTTTGTTTTGTCACCCCTTGAAGTCAATCCATCTGGTCAAGATAAGAGATAATATTCCTGGCAAGGTTTGGGAAAACGCCAGTTTATTGTTGACATAGTTTTGTAACCATGACCAACTTACCCCTGTTACTCTAGCAATTCCTCGCAAGGAAATTCGTTCGAGCAAGAGTTTATCAATTAATTGTTTGGTTTCGTCAGAGACGGTTTTATTAGTGGGATTGATCACAAACTGACGACCACACTCTTTACATTGACGTTTGGGTTT
>NZ_JAQMSY010000152.1:0-52277 GCF_028329095.1 Microcystis sp. CS-574 | reverse complement strand
CAGTTAGGGAGTGAGTTAGGGAGAGGGTTAGGGAGTGAGTTAGGGAGTGAGTTAGGGAGTGAGTTAGGGAGAGGGTTAGGGAGAGGGTTAGGGTTAGGGAGTGAGTTAGGGAGTGAACACTCTGACTCATCACGATAGTGCAATTCTCTTGCGATCACTTCATAAAGGGTTATCAGTTGATAAGTTGGCACTGATCGAACATCTATCTCGATCGCATCTACTGACTGGTCACTGTCCGGGGTCAAGGTTTCGATCGAGTCTTCATTTTCACCACCGTCCGGGGTCAAGGTTTCGATCGAGTCTTCATTTTCACCACCGTCCGGGGTCAAGGTTTCGATCGAGTCTTCTGACTGGTTGCTGTCAGGGGTCAAGGTTTCGATCGAGTCTTCATTTTCTAAGTCCCATTGGCTGATCGGACGATCAGGGGGTTGATACTGAGAAAGATCAATTAATGGTAATTGACCGGGGATAACTTCATAAGCCGGCCTAACCTCGTCCATCCTTACGGTTATCTCTCGCAAGTCTGAGAGGATGACCCGGACTTTCTTTTTCCAGACTTGTTTAACCGTGGCCTTTTCTCCCTGATAGGAGACGCGATCGTTTATAGAGAAAGTCATCATAGTGGTAAACGACAAAATTTTTGTCACTTTCCCCAACGATTAGCCTTTTCGTTGGGGTGTTTTATTAGTTAGGGGAATCGTCGGGGATACCGGTGGTATCAATGCCTAAAGCGCTCATCACAGTTTTGGGTGATTGATTGAGAACACGACACATATCGGCAAAAACATCTATACTAGGGCGATTAATTCCAGAAACATAAAACTTTACTGCTGAATAATTAACGCCAATCCGATTAGCGAATTCTTTTTGAGTAATACCTGCTTCTTTGATTAAAGACTTCAATTTAAAGGATACTCGCGAATTAAGGGAAACACTCAACTTAACGAGATAGCTTATAAATTAGAGTGTAATGCTGAAGCGATCGAGATTATTAAATCTTTAGAATCTGACGCGATCATTCTCGAACCTACGGGTTACTGGTATGCAAGCTTCTGGGTTAATTGCGCTAAAAAGTTAGGCATGGATATCTATTGGATATCTCATCAGCAAACTAAGATAAATCGTCAGCACTATTTTAAGACTAAAAATAAAGACGATTATCTTGACGCGCTAACCATTGCCCTAACCTATTTTGATAAATCAGGGTTAGACGATTTAGGCAATCCCCCGATCTTAAACAATTATGATCACGACTCAATCGATTTATTGCGCCGGACTTTTCACGAACGGGAACAACTCGATAAAAACAAAAATTCTTTAATCAATCAACTTAGACAGCGATTATGTTGTGAATTTCCGGAGATTGCACAAAGAGACTTTGAGTATATCGGGGTTAAGGGTTGTAATCCTACGTTAGGACATATCGCTGGTTTGACAAAAAACCCGCGCATTAAAGCCACAGCCAGGACCGGAGTTAGTGAATACAGTCAATTACTGGCTAATGATATTATCATGTATCAAACTAGAATATCAATTAAAGAACAAGAGCTAAGAGATATTTTAGACTTAGAACAGTTTAAACTTTATCGTCAAGTCTTTAATCAATTTTGCTTTGGCACTATCACTCAAAGTTTACTGCTTTTACATTGCTACCCTATCGAAAGATTTTTAGTTAAGGGAAAACCTTACTTTAAAGGTGATCACGATATCAGCCTGAGAAAGTTTCAGGCTTATCTAGGGTTAGGCTATTCCTATCAAATTTCAGGGGATACCTCAGCCAAACAAGACAAGGTTAAAAAAACCTGGAAGGGTTCCGACTTAATGCGCTCTCACTTGTATGCTCATGCAATGGTGACTATTTGTCCAAATAAACCGGCTAAAACTGAGATTATGACTAAACTTAAGAACTCTTGGCTAAATCCCAGAAAACACACCTATTTTACTCGCAACGAAAAAACCGGGCTAAAAATTGAAGTCACTCAGGAGCTACCAAGTTTTAAGGCACTGGGGAAAGATGGACTGTGTCGCTTGCTATTTTACGAGACCAGGCTACTCTATCAACTTTTAACCCAAAATTTAGTAAAGTGATACTAAATCCAGTTATTAAAAACTGATTTAGTATGACATGGACAAACACCAACAGACCATGATCTGGAGAGATGGTCAAGAAAAGTATCAGAGTGAACTATTGGAAAAGAATTGGTAAAATATAATTAGTAGGGAGAGTATTGCTGTTAATGTTTCGCTTTTTAACGAGACGTTAACCAAGCCCAAAGGCAAAAAATAGCAGTAATTTGTCAAAAGCTCAGGGCCGATGGCTGACTGCTCTGTATATCTCTCGTATTCTTTACTTGTCGAGTTCAACACGACCCCTTTATGGAATCAAGCAACCCGTCAGGGAAGACTTCCGAACCTCCTAGTCATAGGTGGGCCAATCTACTCGGAACTATGATCGCAATTCTGACCCTAACGTTACCCTTGTTAGCGATTGGATATAACTCCACGCCTAACTATACCGAAGAACCCCTTACCGGCAACACATCCTACTCCCTAACGAGGCAAATGAGGTGACAGAATTGAGATAGACGATTGCCAAGATAAAATTTTTTTCTTCGTCCCGATCCCCCTTGTGGGTAAAATTTGGATCGGAGTCAATCAAAGTGTCTTTTAATTTTGCCTGCGCTTTTAGGTGACTCTAAAGGCGCTATTGTCTTGTATTTGGAGAAAGCTTGTGGATTTATCGCGCATTCCTGCCCAACCGAAACCCGGTTTAATTAACGTTTTAGTGGAAATTACTGCTGGTAGTAAGAATAAATACGAGTTTGATAAGGATTTAAACGCCTTTGCTCTCGATCGCGTTCTCTATTCTTCGGTACAATATCCCTGTGATTATGGTTTTGTTCCCAATACCCTCGCCGATGACGGCGATCCTTTAGATGGTATGGTGATCATGGATCAGCCTACTTTCCCCGGCTGTGTGATTACAGCGCGTCCCATTGGTATGTTAGAAATGATCGATGGTGGTGATCGCGATGAAAAAATTCTCTGTGTTCCCGCTAAAGATCCCCGTTATGCAGAGGTAAAATCTCTCAAAGATGTCTCTCCCCATCGCTTGGACGAAATCGCCGAGTTTTTCAAAACCTATAAGAATCTAGAGAAAAAAGTCACAGAAATTCTCGGTTGGAAAGATGTGGACGCAGTAACCGCTTTAGTTGAACAGTGTATTGCTGCTTATAAGTAAGGTTTGCGGCAAAAAGTTTGCTGGTGGGGTTAGTTATCAGTTATCAGTTATCAGTTATCAGTTCACTGATTACTGTTTACTGTTCACTGATAACTGAAAAGTCTCCCCACACCCCACACCCCACACCCCACACCCCACACCCTACACCCCAATTTATGCGAATAGAAACCTTAAAATCGGGTTTAATCGTCTCCTGTCAAGCGCCAGTGGAGTCATCTCTGCACGATCCTGTAATTATTGCTGCCATGGCTCATGCTTGCGTGGATAGGGGTGCTTGTGGGGTAAGAATTGATAGTCCCGCTCATCTGAAAGCCACCCGTCAACAATTGCCGGATATACCGATAATTGGACTCTGGAAACGCAATTATCCCGATTGTTCGGTATATATTACGCCCAAATATCAAGATGCTCTGGCCATTGCCGATGCGGGTGCCGATATAATTGCCTTGGATGCTACCCCCAGAAAGCGTCCTAATGATGAAAATTTAGCCACAATTATCGATCGTATTCATCGGGAAACTGGTAAATTAGTCATGGCAGATATAGACTCGATCGAAAGTGCTATTTATGCCGTGGCAGCTGGTGCTGATATTGTCGGTACAACTCTTTACGGTTACACAGAAGCAACTAAACAGCTGCAGCCGCCGAGTTTTTCTTTCCTAGAAGAATTAGTTAATAATTTATCAGTTCCTGTTATCTGTGAAGGAGGAATATCGACTCCAAAAGAAGCCAAAAAAGCCTTAGAAGTTGGTGCATATTCGGTAGTTGTTGGCACAGCAATTACAGGGATTGATTTAAAAACTAGCGCTTTTTTACAAGGAATTTTATCAAAAGATTAATGACATTAATCTTGCTCCTAGCCGTGCCTAATAGCCACTTCTAGGGATTAGGAAAAAAACCAAAAAGTTTCGCCGCACCACCCAAAATGGCGACGACTAAAGCGATTAAAATCCCCCGGTTAGTAAATTCCTGATAGGCAACCCGTGCCGTTAATCCCTTGATTTCCGTGGTCAATCGCTCATCTAAAGCTTTAATATCTCCTTTTAACTCTCCCTTGAGTTCGGCTTGTCCGATTTCTAATTTTGTGAGACGTTCATCGATTTTGTCGAATTTTTGAGTAACATCTCTTTGTAGGTTATCGATTTTTCCCTCAATCCTTGTCAGAACGTTTTCTAGGGAATAAGTTACAGTTTCGTTAGACATTTGCTAAACCCCTATTCAGTTTTCAGTTATCAGATTTGAATTTTAAGTGAGCGGTATTAAATGGCAGTTTTCTACTGTCTTTGCACCGATTACTATTTACTGATTATGGCAGTTTTCTGCTGTCTTTGCACCGATTACTGTTTACTGATTACTTTTAACTGGCTGTTAACTTAGTCATAACTTGGATAATATATAATACCTATGTCAAGTTTATGTAATAAAATTTAACCTAATCAAGGTCTGAACACCAGTTTTGACTTTATTCCTGAAAATATGAGTATTTCTCGCCGTAATTTCCTCACCTTTTTAACTGCCACTGCTGGTGTCTCTTTTTTCAGTCTGCAAGAGAAAAAATATTCCTCTCTGATTAGCAGTCCTGCGATCGCTGCCAATAGTTTCGGTTTCAACTTTTCTCCAGTCAAACTGCCAATTCCCTTAAAAATTGACGGTATGAGCGATGAAAGCCAAAAAAATGCCTATCAAACCTATAAAGTCCTAGATGATCTCGTTCTTCCGCAAGGATTCACCTATGATGTGCTGGCACAGTGGGGGGATAAAGTGGGTGATTCCCGTTTCGGTTATAACAATGATTATCTATCTTTTATCGAAACCAGTCCGGGTCAAGGTTATCTAACCGTTAATTTTGAATATATCAGTGGTCGTACTTGGCTACAAACCTTTGAACAAGTGATCGGTAAAACCCTACCCGTCAAGGAAGTACGGGAAAAAACGAACGAAAAGGGTGAAATTGCCGCCTATCACCTGCAAGATGCCAGCTTAAAGGCAAAAATCGAGGAAATCTCCCTAGAAGGCTTAATTGATCAGGGAATTGGCGTAATTTCCTTAGCTAAAGATCAAACGGGAAAATGGCAACGTACCTATAGTAAAGCCGATCGCCGCATTACCGGTATCTCTGGACTAAAGGACGGTCGTTACCTGAAAGCCACCGGTCCTGCTGTAGCAATTTTTACCAAAACCGATAAACTTGGCTACGATGACGGATTAGGGTCAAAAATTATCGGAACGTTGCAAAATTGCGCCGGGGGAACAACTCCCTGGGGAACCGTATTTAGTGCCGAGGAGAACTTTCAAGACCAAGTGACCGAGGTAGTGTTAAAAGATGGTTCCTCTTTGCATCCCGATACTACCCCCTTTATTCTCAATAGTGGGGAAGTGGATGGCCGGGGTAACGTTTTTGGGTTAGCGGGAAATAAATACGGTTGGATGGTGGAGGTGGATCCGGCCAATCCCGACGATTACGGCACAAAACACACCTGGTTAGGGCGTTTTCGCCATGAAGCAGTCGCTTTTCTCGCTCAAACGGGGCAATCCTTGGCGGTTTATTCAGGATGCGATCGCAGAGGCGGTCATGTCTATAAATTCGTCTCCGAGGGCAAAATTAGCGATATTAAAGACAAAAATAACTCAAAACTCCTAGAAAAAGGAATGCTCTACGGGGCCAAATTCAACCCCGATAAAACCGGTTATTGGATACCCTTAAATCCCGACACGGAGATCAATCCCGTCCTACCGAGTCAAATTGCCGCTAGTCGCGGGGATGGGGTGGTAGCTTTGCCGAATCCCGAAAGAACGGTCAATGAGACTAAATTACTGCTATTTAAGGACGATGAGGAGATTTTAGCCTACAAAGCTAAATATAAGACCCTCGCAGACCTGTATGAAGGTAATGGGACGGAAAAACAGGGAGCAATTCTCATCGATGCTCATTTTGCCGCTAACGCCGTTGGGATCACTTGTACTGGTCGGCCAGAAGATACGGAAGTGGACGAGAATGGCACTTTATATATAACCTTTACCTCTGGTAGTCCCAGTGAAGCGGAGGGAGGAGCCGATAGGGAGATATTTAAGGGACCAAATGGCGAAATCCCCTACGAATTTGGTTGGATTATCAGCTTAAGGGAAGATAATAACGATGCTGCTTCCTTAAGTTTTCGTTGGGATGTGGTCGCTTATGGAGGGGAACCGACAGAGAAAGGTGAGGGTTTTTCTAATCCCGATAACCTCGCTTTTGATAAACAGGGAAATCTCTGGATGGTTAGCGATATTTCCACGGGTGGGTTAAATCGAGAGATGAAAACTCGTTATCCCCAAGGGGTTCCGGTTAGTCAACGGGATTTATTGGGTATTTTTGGCAATAATAGCGCTTGGGTGTTTGCCAAGGGTCAAGAGCATCCCTATCCTTTTGCTATCGCTCCCATGGATGCGGAATTAACGGGATTGTACTTTACTCCCGACCAAGAGACGTTATTTTTGGCAGTACAACATCCGGGGGAAGCGGGGGGAATTCGTCGGGATTTGGCCTTTGAAAACCGCAAATTTGCCCTGAAAACCACTAATGGGCAGGAATTTGAACAAATACGACAAGTACCCCTAGGGTCGAATTGGCCCAGTGGTCAAGTTAATCAACCTCCCCGGCCGGCAGTGGTGGCAATTCGCCGAATTGAGTCAAAATAGACTTTAAACGAAAGTTTCCTCTTTCTTTTCTGGCTATGCCGCCATTGTATCGACTTCCTAAACTATTACTTCTCTTCCCATTCCGCAAACAGGGAATCAATTCCCTTTTCCTCTTCCTCTTGCGAAACCCGTAACCCCTTGTGCGGACGGAAACCAAAACTACTGGGATGCGACAGGCGATAGAAGAACCATCCCACAAAGATCCAGAGTAATAGACTACAACTGGCGACCAAAAAGCCTATAGCCCCGATCCCGATCAATTGTGCCATAAATAGATCCACTCCTCCCCCGAAAAGTAACCCCCCTTTCGGCAGCTTTAAATAGGTATCCGCCCAAGGAATATCTTTGGGGGCTAAACAGAAAATCCCCACGGCCAGAGTACCCCAGATACCGCAACCGAGATGAACGGGAACGGCTCCCACCGGATCGTCGATTTCCCCTTTTTCGAGCCAAATACTACACGGAAGAACGATCGCCCCACCGATAAAGCCGATTAGCGCCGCGCTCAAAAAATTCACGAAGGCACAGGGGGCGGTAATACTGACACAACCCGCCAGAATGCCATTAATAATAAAGGTTAGACTCGGCCTACCGGAGAATATCCAAGCGAGAGTGGTGGAGGCCAGCGCGCCGAAAGCCCCGGCGATGAGTGTCGTCAGGAGGATATGGGAGATTGCGTCCGCATTGGCCGCGAGGGTAGAACCCGCGTTAAAGCCGAACCAACCCAACCAGAGAATAAAGCATCCCAAGGTCGCTAGGCTCGGATTACCGCCAAAAGTCGCCATGATTTTATGGCCGCGATAGCTAGTAATTTTGAAGGAACGGTTTTCCCCTTGCCCCCAAGGGATATATTTTCCCGCACGAGGCCCTAACAGACACGCCCCCGTCAAAGCCGCCCATCCTCCCACCGAGTGAACCACCGTCGAACCCGCGAAATCCCGAAACCCCAACTCGTGCAACCAGCCCCCTCCCCAAATCCAAAAACCGGCAATGGAGTAAATCAGGATAAAAAAGGCACTAAAAAGGACGAACGCCCCGAAGCGAATCCTCTCCGCCACCGCCCCCGATACGATCGTGGCGGCAGTTCCCGCGAAAGTGAGTTGAAAGAAGAATTTAGCTGTTAGAGGAATATCCGCCCGATCTAGGGAGGGAAATTGACCATTGAGTAGAAGAAAACCCGGTGTTCCGACAAATTTGCCGCCATCCCCGAACATCAGCCCGAAGCCGATCAGCCAATAGACTGCGGTAGCGACGGTAAAGACGATCGTGTGTTTGGCGAGGACGGTGATCGCATTTTTACTCTGGCAAAAGCCCGTCTCTAGCATGGCGAAGCCGCAGTTCATGAAGAAGACGAGACTACCCGTGAGTAACACCCAGATCGTATTTTGACCGCGGTTTAACTGCGCCACTTGCTCGGATAATCCGGGATCTTGAGCCATTACCGCCGATATACCAACGTTTACGAGTATAGTAGCGAAAAATAAGCTGAAATATCGCCACCGAAAAATTTTTCTAACGATAGCCCGCTGAAATTCTGCCTTAGTCATGGAAAAGAAATGTCTGACTTGTGAATCAGAAGATAGATCGGAATGACTGTATTTTGTCTAACTCCACGCTACGATAGATTTATACCATTCGGGATAAACACTTAAATCTTATCTCGCAGAATCTTATTTCTCTCTTTTTTGTTCTCTATATCTGAATTCCCGATCGCCTGTCGAAAACTCAATGCGATTATGTATCAATCCCATCTGTCCCCGGCCGGAGAACCCCGAAGATCGGAGTATCTGTGAGGCTTGCGGTTCCCACTTGCTAATACAGAATAGATATCGGGTGATGAACGTACTACACCAGAGGGAGGACAGAGTAACTACCCTTTACGATGTGGTGGATGTGAAGGATCAAGACACTCCTAAGGTTCTCAAAGTTCTCTACACAGGGAACCCGGACACGATTTCTCGGTTCGATCGAGAGGCAGATTTATTAAAAAATTACCGGATCGAGGGACTTCCTACAGTAGGACAAGGCGGATATTTCCCGATCGAGTTTCCCAATAATCCTATTCCCGCTTACTGTCTAGTGATGGAGAAAATCCCAGGACTAAACTTAGAGCAGTGGCTAGAACAGCACGGGGCGATCGATGAAAGGCGGGCGATCGACTGGTTAAAACAAGTAACTACTATTTTAGAAAGACTACATTCTAATAATTTCATCCATCGCGATATTAAACCTTCTAATATTATGTACCGCGATAGCGATAACAGGATATTTCTAATCGATTTAGGTGCGGTTCGCTTAATTAATCAAAATATTTTAGAGGGGCAGACTACAACAACGATCGGGAGCTTCCCCTATATGGCTCCTGAACAGTACCGAGGCAGAACCGATTTCAAATCCGATTTTTATGCTCTCGGGCGTACTTTTGTCCATCTTCTAACCAACAAGAATCCCTCTCAAATCGAACAAGATACTCAAGAAAAGTTACTGTGGCGTGCAGAATCTACACCCGTATCGGATCAATTTGCCGCCTTAATCAATAGTCTTTTAGAGCGAAAACTTAACGGGCGGCCCGGAAATACAAAGGATATATTGAAACGAATTCAAATCATTGAAGATAAGGTTAATTCACAGGAAAACTCTCGTTCTATATTTCAAACAGTAGTCTTGTGGGCTATGGTATTAGGGGTTTCAGTTTTCGTATATTTCGCGATCAATTCCGATCCTTCTCGAACTAATCCTAATACTAGCAATGACACCAAATGCAGGATTAGAAAAGATGGCAAACAGGATAGCAATGCCCTAGCTAGAGATGCCCAAAAAGCGATTAATGCCGCTAAGTTAAAAGATAGCCCTTATCCTATCATCCAAAAATACTCGAATATTATTCTCGATCCCAAGCAATATGGTTGTACCGTGCAGGTGGAAATCCTCAGAAAACGAGACGAGACCATTCTCCCAGAACTAGCGGAGGAACTAGAGCAAGTTATCCGAGGGAGTGTTAATAATAGTGTTAAAGACGCGATAAAAGTTAACATCGTTCCTCGCTATCTCGATTGAAGTCCTAGAACGTAGGATTTAATCAAATTCGGAAGAATAAAGCCTGAATCTCTGCTTTCGATGAACGATCGCTTTCTCAAAGAATCAACTGCGTCCGTCAGTCCGGGTTTATTGAGCTTCGATCGTAATTCCGAGACAGAAATCGCTTCCTCTTCCCTCGCCAAAACCTCCAAGATCTCCCGCTCGATTTCCGAAAGCCTTTGCAACTGCACCTCGATCATCCCATTAATATCACTAAAATTTATCGTCCCAGCTTGTAAAAACTCCGCAATATTACCACCGAAGAGATCGACGATTCTAGCCAAAGCAAGCTTAAGAAAAAAAGGATTACCCCGATACAGTTCGATAAAATCCCGAATCTCCCTCTCTGTTCCTTCTCCTCCCTCCTTATTTACCATCTCCCTAGCCGATAGTTCATCGAGTCCTCCCAAGAACAGAGACTTTACTGTATTCTGCCGCTTTTCTAGAAAATCGATATCCTTGGGTTTCTCCCGACTCATCAATACTAAACAACTCTTATGCGGTGCTTCTCCCACCCGTCTCAATAGCTTTTCGTAGTTTTCAAACTCCTCTCGATATCTCCCGCTTAAATCGCCGCTTTGCAGAATTTCCTCGCCGTCATCCAATAACAAAAGACACCGATGATAGGTCATTCGATCGATTAGCCTAGCCAAACGGATATCGATACTATCAGGTAACTCCCGGCGGGGAGAATTTGCCAAAATCTCTAACCAATCCCCCAAAAGTTCCGTAAGGCGAGAAACTTGTTTAAGGGAACGATAGATGAGGTAATCGAAATATCCCTCGATCCCCTGCGCTAGTTTCACCGCGAGAGCGGTTTTTCCCATCCCTGCCATCCCAAAAACCGTAATTAAACGGCATTTGTCACCGATGATCCACCGTTTGATCTCGGCGAGTTCTTCCGTCCGTCCGTAGAAAAAATCCGCCTCCGGTACCCCTCCCCAGTCCTTCCGATCAATTTCCCCTTTCCCGAACGTTTCTTCTAGCAATGCTATCTCTTGCCAGTTTAAACCTAATTTCTCGCAAATTGTCGTAAAATTCTCATGACTAATCGGCTTACCTGTGAAAAATTTGGTAACTGTCGCTCTAGCCAAAGGAATCAATTCGGCGAAGGTACTTTTATTCGTGTATCCCTTTTGTTTAAGAGCGAGTTCGGCTTTAGGGATGTATTCGGGATTGATTTTCAGCGATCGAGACATAAGCAGTTATTTAGAAGTTATTCAGAAGTTATTCAGAAGTTATTCAGAAAGAATTTAAAACTATAATAAAGCAATTCTTAGGGCAATTCATTTCCCTCGCCAGCAGGAATGTATCTTAGAATACATTTTACCCACCAAATCCAAGAGAGCCAAATGAGCGTCAATCTTTTGAGAGCGATCCTCGATCTGATCGATGAATTTCGCGACCCCGACGCAAAAGAGGAGGAAGAACAAGAAGGAAAACAGTAGTCAATAGATGCTATCGCTCTAGGGTAATGAGCCAACAAGACTATCCTTGTTGGCTTCTCCTTTGTTTGGGCGAAGTTAGCTTTAAAATGGATTCCAGAGGGATTTCTAATGATCTAGGCATAAATGGTAATTTTAGGTATATGTCTATAGTAGCATAAGTTAGTCAGAAGTTAGTCAGAAGTTATTAAATATGTAAGATCTCGTCCTACGAATTAGCCAAGATAATAATAAGGAAAGAAAATCAGAAGATAAAAAGTTATCGAAATGCTAGAAATTATCAATTGTATACAGAAGTTAGTCAATTAGTAGTAGTTTTCTGTTCTTTTCTTTGTAAAATCACTATAGTAAGAGTGTTTCCAGTGTATTTTAAAGACACTAAAATCAATGATCCCCATCACTACTCAAGAATTAAAACGAAATATTCAAGAAGCTTCGGAGGCAGGAGTCCCGAAATCGAGGATCGATCGAATGAGGGACTATCTAAAAAAACTCGAATCTGGAGTGTTCGCCAGTCAGGAGAGTACGGGAGTAGCCTATCGGGAAATAGTTCGCGACGGCAGGAATATAATCGAGATGGCAAGCGCTCCCATCCTGCCGGAAGATCCAGAGAAAGACGCATTTGATGAATTAGATGACGGGCAACAGCCAACTATCTTTGACCCTTCAAGCAAGAAAAAATAATATCTTACAACACATATAATATAACCCAATCTACGATGTTGGGCTAGGTTATATTATTAGAATAGTCAGTTAAGAATCTACGAAAATCACGTTGCGATGCCTAGGATAAAAGACTTTAGTAAACAATATACTCTAGACGAATTAGAATCACTATCGGATTTTGTCGAGCAGGAACTTCGTCTTTCGTCACCAATCGAATTAGCGTGGTTGGATGCAATAGAAATTAAGGACTTGCGGAGTGATGACAATGGTTATTGGGTCGGGAACTACGATCGAGATCGACAAACATTTACGGCGACAATTTACCTTAACTCTCTTGCTTTAGGTACGATCGAGCAATTAAAACGAACCTTAGCCCACGAATACGGCCATCACTGGACTCTATCCTATCTCGCTGTTCATCACAACTGGGGCTTACGAATTTATAAAGAACGATTACCCAGAACCTATTACAAAATACGAGGTTTAAGCGAAGAGCATTGCATTTATAGTCCCCAACAGATTAGAAATCGTGACGACTGGATGAGATGCGATAAAGAAATTATCGCCGAGGATTATCGGGTTCTATTTAGTCCTCATCCTCACAATCAAGATCATCGAATGGTAGGAAATTTACCGTTGATTAGGCTCTCGGCCCATCCATCCATCAGGGAACAAGCTTTAAACATCTGGAGATCGATCCAAAATTTCTTCTACACGGTATTCAAGCTAGGGATCAGCCATCCCGATGATCGAGTTCAGGAATATATCAGGAATCTCCCCACCACTCCATAGTATTGGATTTTAGCAAAGCTTGATGAGGTTTTCTTCTGTATTTTTGGCAGTACAACATCCGGGGGAAGCAGGGGGAATTCGTCGGGATTTAGCCTTTGAAAACCGAAAATTTGCCCTGAAAACCACTAATGGGCAGGAATTTGAACAAATGCGACAAGTACCCCTAGGGTCGAATTGGCCCAGTGGTCAAGTTAATCAACCTCCCCGGCCGGCAGTGGTGGCAATTCGCCGAATTGAGTCAAAATAGGTGAGGGAAGTGAGGAGGTGGGGAAGTGGGGAGAAAAAGGAAATAGATTGTTTCCTTGGAGTAGAAAAGCGATCTTTTTCAGGAAAAATCGTTAAATTAAGGATTTTAAGGGCAAGGTCGCCATTAAAATCTCACTTTTGCCGGAGATATGTTGTGATTTTGTCCTTGAGTTTCCCAAAGATGGGCTTACTATGAGAGTAGGGGGAAAAAAGATAATTTTAGCGATCGATTAACAATGACTAGGGATCTCTGTAGAATTTTATTGATAGAGGACGAACCGACGACTGTTAAATTAATCCAGAGATTGCTGTTAAAGGCCCCCCAATGTTCTCTGGCTGAGGGGTTGACTTTTACCCTCACCCAAGCTCAGGATCTACAGGAAACTGCCGAAAAACTGGCAGGGGAGAAATTTAATCTCATCCTCTTAAGCTTGGAAATCTCCGTCCCCCCCGGCTTAAATATTCTAGTCAAAACCAGAGAATTAGCCGCTGCTATACCGATAGTGGTTCAAACTACTAGCAATGATGAGAAATTAGTCGTTAGAGCCTTTCAACTGGGTGCTGATGGTTATATTCAGTTAAATAATATCGATAGTAGTCTTTTAGTCTATCAAATTCGTGTAGCGATCGAGCGTCAGCAATATATCCTCAATCTTAAACATCAACAACAGGAAGAGGAATTTCGCGAACTGGAACAGTTAATCAAGGGAGGACAAACTAGCATCACGGCGAAAATGTTCGGTTCTGAGGCAATAAGGCAGAGTATTCCCGATATTTTTCAAGAATTAGTCCAAAATTACGGAGATTTATTAGATTTAGCTTTAGAAGAACAAGCATATAAAGTGGAACATAATCTATCGGAACGACTGCGAAGCTTGGCCGATAAGTTAGGATTCTTAAAAGCTAGTCCTCGCGATGTGGTGGATATTCATACCACCACCCTACGCCAAAAAAATCAGGATGTCACCCTGGCCAAAGCGCAGGCCTACGTTAGCGAAGGTCGTCTCATGGTCTTGGAATTGATGGGTTATCTCGTCTCTTTCTATCGTAAATACTATATCGGTCTCAGCAACATTAAACTGTTCAATAACACGCAATCATGAGTCAATATCTTCTCAAACTCTACATTATGGGTGATTCAAGTAAATCCCAAAGGGCGATCGCCAATATTTTTCGCATCTGTCGCGAGGAGTTATCCGATCTTTATACGGTAGAAATAATTGATGTTCTCGAACAGCCGCAATTAGCGGAACAGGATAAAATTCTCGTAACTCCTACTTTAGTCAAACAACTTCCCCCACCCCTACAAAGAATTATCGGCGATATGTCCAATACCCAAAAGGTTCTCCTCGGTTTGGATGTTATTCCCAAAGACTCGCGTCTCAATTAGGACTCACCTAAAAATTCGGCTCTTCTAGGTTCTGTGTGATAAGTTTAACTTACTATATGATCGATTAATCTTTGTGTCCTTTGTGTCTTTGTGGTTCGTTCCACCCCCTCGCTAGGAGGAATGTATCTTAGAATACACTTTACCCACCAAATCCAAGAGAGCCGAAATTCTTGCGGTTAGGTTTTTCCTCGCTAATAAGTAGATAGGATTAAAATTACCCCTTGAAGACAGTTGAAAATCAATAGTCATCCCCATCATAGCAAAGACTGGACACGATCGAGGGGCCAGTAAACTTTATAGGCTTGACCAACGATATAACTTTCTGGCAAAAAACCCCAAGCATGGGAATCAAAACTATGGTTACGATTATCTCCCAAAACAAACAGATTTTTTGGGGGTACAGTCATAAATTCTATTTCATAATTGCCCAACTCGGCGGTGTAGGGTTCCTCGATAACTTGCCGGTTGAGATAAACTTTACCCCTGCGGATTTCAATGGTATCTCCGGCAATAGCGATGACTCGTTTGATAAAAAAATCTCCAGAATTAGGATCTAGTTGCTTAATTTTTTCGGGAGTCCTAAAAACAATTATATCGCCTCTTTCCGTTTGATAATTACCAGATTGACTGACGAAAATGCGATCACCTACTGCGAGGGTAGGTAGCATGGATTCGCTCGGAATCTGGAAAAATTCTATTCTTTGATGTAACCAATTGGGAAAATAATTACAGATAATTCCCCAAGTAAAAATTGCTGCCACCATCAGTGCCAAAATGGAACGATAGGTGTGACGATGGGGGTGGAATTGATGGGGGAAAGTGTGATAAACATGATAAATAGCGATCGCTGTAACTAAAGGGGTAAGAAAGAGGATATTGGTGAAAAAATGATCCATTTTCAGGCTAATCTGGGATATAGTCAGAAAAATTATCCCTAATCTCACCTTATCAGCGTACAATTGCCCCAAACCTGGCATAATCCGGTTAGCGAAGACGGCAAACCATGGGTTTTTTTGTTTCCGGGGAATTTTCTCTAAGCTGTTATTCTGTCTGGAATCATAAACAGTCCAGTGAGCGTCAAAAATATTGCTAATGTAAACGATAACCAGAGCAACTATTCCCCCTAATCCCCAGCTTACAGGGCCATTGGGGCTAAAAATTGACCAAATTGTCACAATTATTAATATTACTTGAGCGATCGCCCAAATGGTTGCTTTTTGGTTTTTGTTAGCATACCATTGTCCCAAACCGGGGAAAAACATCGAGAGATTGACCGCTAACCAGGGATCTTTTGCTTGTGAATTAGTCGCATAAGGACGAGAAACAGCCGAAAAAAGGGAGGGTTTGCTCATAGTATATATTTATTGGCAATTCAGTAATTAGTAAACAGTAATCAGTAAACAGTGATCAGTAATCAGTGATCAGTAATCAGTGAAAACACATTAGGAATAATACTGCTCCCTTAATACATACTGCTCACTTAAAACTCAAATCTGATAACTGATAACTGGTAACTGCTCACTTAAAACTCAAATCTGATAACTGGTAACTGGTAACTTAAAACTCAAATCTGATAACTGATAACTGCTCTAACACCCAATAACAATTAATGCTTTTACTTCAATTTAGCACATCTCATTACTGTCGCAAAGCTCGTTTAGCCCTAGGTTATAAGGGGATTGATTACCAAGTAGAAAATCTTACCCCCGGACTACATATTCTCAAACTCAGTCCCCTAACTAAAGGGTTAACCACTGTCCCCGTTTTAATGGCAGCAGATGAGATTATTGCCGATTCTACTGCCATTTTCAGATATTTAGAAAAAGTAGTTCCTTTCCCCTCTTTTATTCCCGCTGGGGAAAAGGAGAAAAATCAAGCTTGGTTACTAGAGGATTGGTTAGATGAAAGTATTGGAGTAGCGACGAGATTTGTCTATTATGATTATCGCGCTGGAGAGGGAAAAGCGATCGATTCTTCCCTGAGTAGTCAAATAATTATTAAGATCGTGCGACAACAATATAAAATCACCCCAGCAAGGGTAAAACTAGCGGAAGAGCGCCTAGAAAATGCCCTCAAGATTCTAGAATATTGGCAAAATCAGCCCTATTTGGTGGCGGATAAATTAAGTGTAGCCGATATTGCCGCCACTGCCCTACTCAGTCCTCTGGCTCTAATTCCCAGTTATCGTCAAAAATATCCCTGGTTGTTTGCTAGAATCGGGGAAATTCATCAACAGTGTCGAGAAAAATTGCCCCCCGGTTTAAATTAAATGCAGCGAACGACAAAAATTATCATCCTCATCTCTATCGGTTTCTTATCGCCCCTAAAAGCCCTTGCTTTGCCCTCTCCTGAAGATATTCCCGAAGAAGTTTTACGAGCAGAAATTATCACCTCGGCTCGCTCGCCCCTTGATAATCAACCCCTAACTGCGGCAGAATATGCCTTACTAGAAGAACAATTAGCCACCAGCATTTATCCTCCCCAAATTAATCCCAAGATTCGACAATTAATTGCCCTGAGAAGATTACAAAAACTCCTCCAGATATTGATACCTTTCTATCGTTAAAATAAACATAGTCAATCTCCTTTGGCGAGAGTGCATCTGCTAACCAAAAAGTTAGAGAGGATTGGCGTAGGGCGATCGCTTTTTTCGCCAGCAGACAAAAATCCCGTGTTATGATTAATGAAAAAATCATAAAGTTTTGTAACAAACCTTGACTGCTATCCTCCGCCCCCAAGAAAAGCCCCTGCTTAATCCTCCTTGGTACTCCCTGTCCCCTCTCTGGCAAGGAGACGAAACCAATGTTAAACAAGGTTTACCCCATAGTCAACTCGCGCCTCCTTGGCAGATTTTAATTCTCGGCGATGGTTCTCCCACCCGTCATTTACAACTTTTAACCGGTGAAAAAACGGAAGTGGATGTGATCGATATGTCCCCCATCGGCGATGATGAGGATGGCGCACCGATGAAAATTAGCCTGATTCCAGGACCGAGATTGCGTCGTCAAGTCTGGTTACGCACAGCGAGCGGTCAAAGGTTAGCCTATGCCGCTTCTTGGTGGTCTGCCAATCAAGTGGACGAATATCTAGAAAATCGTTCCCTACCGATTTGGGAAAGTCTCTCGCGGCTGCACACGGAATTATATCGCGATGTGCAGGGACTTTATTACGGTCATTCCCCGGAATTAGAAATAGCTTTTGGGGAAAAAGGAGCATTTTGGGGTCGTCATTACCTATTTTGGCACGCTCGCCAACCCCTTACCCTGATTTACGAGGTTTTTTCTCCCTATCTCCGTAAATACCTCGGCGAAATGAGAATTGATCAATTAGAATAACTGCCGTAGATATTTCTATGTAGGGTTTACTGAATAAATCTAAAAACCTTCTTGGATAATATCTTTAGGCTTTTTTGAAATCAAAAAGTGGGGGAAATTTAGGCACTTTTTCCCTGAAAATTAGGTAATTGGCCACCTCAAAACTGGTAAAACCCCACACCCCACACCCCACACCCTACCCCCACGAAAAACTTTTTGCCGCAAACCCTAGCTAATCTTTGCAGAGAATTAAATGATTTTTCTCCGTTAATTTTGCCATCCAACCCGGTTCAATCACAATCGTGCTAATTTTTTCGATAATAATTGCCGGTCCTGCCAGACAATCAAAAGGTTGCAGATCTGAACGCTGATAAATTGGCGTTTCCCGCCATTGATTAGCCATAAAAACCGCTACTCGATCGAGGATATGAGGTAATTCTCCCATGGGACGGGTGCGAGTTAAAATTGCTTCTTGGGGACTGTCCATAGTCTGGATCAATTCCACGGCAATCGACTCAACAATTAAAGCTTTTTGTTCTTGTTTAAACCCATAACGTCTTTGATGTTCCCGTTCAAAATCCTGACGCATTTGATCGCTAAAATTAACCACTAAAGTGGCATCACTGCCTTGATATTTTAAACTAACTTGCTGCCGCACCCGATTATAACCCTCTAATTCCCGACCCGCTAAAACTTCTAATTCCTTCATCTCCGTGAGTAACTGCCCGATTAAATCGGCATTTAACGGCTGTTCGATCGCTTTTTCTTTAATTACCCTCAAATCGGCCAAACCCATGCCGTAGGCGCTTAAAACCCCAGCGTAGGGATGGAGAAAAATACTTTTCATTCCCAGAGTATCGGCAATTAAACAGGCCACTTGACCCCCGGCACCGCCAAAGGTACAAAGAGTATAATCACTGAGATCATAACCCTTTTGTAGAGAGATTTTTTTAATCGCATTAGCCATATTTTCTACGGCAATTTGAATAAACCCCGCAGCCAACATTTCAGGACTATTATTACCCCCCATTGTTGCCGCCAATTCTTGAAACTTTGTCAGCACAATCTCTCTATCTATGTGTAAATTTCCCTCTTCTCCAAAAATAGCGGGAAAATAGGCGGCTTGAATTTTTCCTAACAAAACATTAGCATCGGTAATTGTTAAGGGTCCACCCCGTCGATAACAGGCAGGTCCGGGATTAGCTCCGGCACTTTCTGGTCCGACCCGAAAACGATAACCATCATAGACTAAAATCGAACCCCCACCAGCGGCCACGGTGTGAATACTTAACATCGGCGCTCGCATTCTTACGCCGGCAATTTCGTTATCTGTTTGCCGCTCGTATTCCCCTTGAAAATGAGAAACATCGGTGCTAGTTCCTCCCATATCAAAACTGATAATTTTGCTAAATCCTGCCCTTAAACTGGTTTGTACTGCCCCAACTATTCCCCCCGCAGGACCAGATAAAATGCTATCTTTACCCTGAAATTTATCGGCTGTGACTAAACCGCCATCGGATTTCATAAATAGTAAGCTAGTTTTCGGTAATTGCTGGCTAATACTATCAACATAGCGGCGTAAAATTGGTGATAGATAGGCAGAAACTACCGTGGTATCTCCCCGGGATACCAGCTTCATTAAAGGACTGACTTGGTGGGAAATGGCTAGGTGAGTAAAGCCGATTTCTTCGGCAATGGCTGCCACTTGTTTTTCGTGGTCAGGATAACGATAACCGTGCATAAAAACAATCGCACAACTTCGGATACCCCCTTGATAAACTGGTATTAAATCGGCTTTAACTTGGGCGGGATTAACGGCGATTAATTCTTGTCCTTGACTATCGTACCGTTCGGCCACTTCGATAACTTGTTCGTATAATAAAGAAGGAAGAATAATTTGACGGGCAAAAATATCGGGGCGATTTTGATAGCCAATTCTCAAGGCATCTTTAAAACCTTTGGTGATTAATAAAACCGTGCGCTCTCCTTTTCTTTCTAACAGCGCATTGGTGGCTACTGTTGTTCCCATTTTAATCACTTCGATGTTATCTAGGGAACCACTAATATCTTTGATCCCTTGAATGACTGCATCTGGGTATTTTTCGGGATTCTCCGAGAGCAGTTTATAGAGAACAATCCACTGTTGATCAGCAAGGGGAACAATCAGAAATCTAGCGGCATCTCTAGCTAGTCGTTCAATAATTTCTGGTCGATCGATTATCGCCACGATATCGGTAAAAGTTCCCCCTCGATCAATAAAAAATTTTAACATAATCCCTTCCAGTTCTCAGAATCAATTAACAATTGCGCCTAATCCTTTTAAGATAAACTAGATTGATTTATCTGAGTAAGCAAAATGTCCACAGGAATCGCTATCTTAGGGGTAGGACGTTGGGGAGTGCATTACGTCCGTCATTTTTCTCAACATCCCTCAGCGCAAGTAGTGGCGATCGTTGATCCCTCCCCTGAAAAACTCCGTCTCTGTCGGGATCAATTTAATCTGGATACTAATAAAGTTATTTTAGCCAATGACTGGGAATCTATTCGCAATCACCCCGAAATCTCGGCTGTGGTCGTCGTTACTCCCGCCATCAGTCATTATCCCCTGATTAAAGATGCTCTTAATTTAGGTTATCATGTCCTCGCCGAAAAACCCTTAACCCTCAATCCCCAAGAATGTGGCGAATTAACGGAATTAGCGGCGAAAAAACAGCGTATTTTATTAGTTGATCATACCTATCTTTTTCATCCGGCCGTTATCACCGGACAAAAAGTCCTGCAATCCGGGGGTATCGGTAAACCTCTTTATGGTTATGCCACTCGCACCCACCTGGGGCCAGTTCGTCAGGATGTGTCCGCTTTGTGGGATCTGGCTATTCACGATATCTCGATTTTTAATCATTGGTTAAATAGTACACCAGTATTAGTGCAGGCAAGGGGAACCTTCTGGCTACAACCTAATCTAGCCGATTTAGTCTGGTTAACCCTGATCTATGGCGATGGTTTTCAAGCGACTATTCACCTTTGTTGGTTGAATCCCGATAAACAGCGACGTTTAGGGATAGTTGGCAGCGAAGGGACTTTAATTTTTAATGAATTAGACTCTCGATCGCCTTTAACCCGACAAAAGGGCGATTTTGAACGTCAGGAAGCCTATTTTATTCCCCGGGGACAGGAGACGGAATCTATCCCTATTGCCGATGGTGAACCCCTGAAAGCATTGTGCGAACATTTTCTAGAGTCGGTGGCTACGGGTGTCGATTCTCCTGTATCTTCGGGATCGGTAGGGACGGAATTAGTCAAAATCCTCCAGGCAGCAGAATTATCTCTAGCCAGAGTTGGAGAGATTGTGCGCTTAAAATAGGGAAACATGGGATCGATAGGTAGGGTCTGGTGAAAAAGTTTTTCGTGGGTACAGGGTGTGGGGTGTGGGGTGTGAAATATAACCTGATTTGCTATTGACGAGGAGTTTGTACGGCGTTAGATTTATTAGAGGTTTTCTTAATTTGTACCCAGTAAGAGGGTATCGGAAATTCTCTTAATCCCCCCTACAGCACAGGTTATGCCTTTTTGTCAACGGGGAAGTCCAGAACCCGATCGGTGCGTAGCGCGCTCGATCGCTAACGGCTCAAATCAGCGACGGCATTAGAAAGCAAGCTCGGCAGCGACGAATTGCGACCGTCCGCTGCCACGCAGTGTTAGCTGGTGGTTCAAGGAAATAACTCAAAGTAATCGCAGTGACTTGGACGAATAATCGAAAAATCTCGGCGATCAAGTGTGTAAACGCGAGTAATAGTAAGCCTTTCAGCTATGGCAATGATCGCTGCATCTGTAAAGTCAAGCTGATTGTCAGCATATTGTTCCAATATCTCATGCACTCGTACCAAGTCTTCTGGGATTACAGGTTCAACTTGAACCGCATCAGGTGTCATACTGGATACAAAACGGCGCATTGCTTGGTGGCCCAATCTTGATACAATCAGATAGCAGACCTCAGGCAGGACAACGACAGGTAGAACCAATGGCTCATTCACGCTTTGAGCAATAGCCAACACCCGTTAATGATTGCGATCGCCCTGATCGGTCAAGGCAAACAAAAAACTGGTGTCAAGTATCGCCGTCATACTGAATTGCTTGGCTTAAGATTCCAGCCGGACACCGGATCAATCTCATTGCCTAGAATCTCTTCATCACGTTCTGAAATATCCTCTTGACCAGAGTTGCCTAAACCTGCAACTGCAAGCAGAAAACTAGAAGAATGAGTGGTCAGTTCTCTTTGATGGGCTGCTTTATAGCGAAGATAGTCCAGAAAATTAGACAGTTCCACTAAAGCCTCATCAGGGAGAGCCTTGACTGCTTCAATTAGCGGTTGCCGTTCTATAATGCTTCTATCCATTACTAAATCTTAGATTAGGACTTCTCCTATTTTACTCCTCAACTCAACGAACAGGCTCACTTACTAACTATCACAGCAGGTAACACCTGAATACAGTCCGCACAAATTGGCATGAAGTCAAAGATCACAGTTGGGGGTCTGCCGTCAACCTAACCCACCAGAGCGGCGTACTGCTACCCAGTGCCTTCGGCATCGCACTTAAATCCACAGTTTCCATCAATGTGCATGGTGCGTTCCCCAAAATCTATTAGTGGAGTAGTAGGAGCCAGATTAGGGAACGCACCCTACGGCGATGGCGATCGCATTGCGTAGCAGTGCCTTCGACATCGCACTAAGTTTGGAGCATAACGATCGATTTCACCGACATTTTGGATCGTAGCGGAAAAATGTCAGGTACAACGATTTGTTATACCTTATCTTTCTTTGTCAGTTAAATCAATATATTCAGTTTGTATTCGTTTATTCTTGATTAGTATTCTAAAATACGGACATTTCCCATTTACTGATAAATCTTTATCATCATTCCCTTTCCTGAATTTAATTATTTCAAATTGGTCGGGATTAAATTTATGTAAAAATGTTATTGGCACCCCCATATATCCCTTATAATCTATTGGTATGTCTTGTGTTTTATTAATATTAATCCCATCATAATTGTCATATTTTGGATATTGAAATTCGTTGCCAAAATATCTTTTTGTAAGTTTTATATCTTCGTGCCGCTTAAAATTATCTAAATTAGTAAGCCATAAACAATTGTTCGGTGAGATTATTCTATTACCAGAGTTATCTATTCGACTTTCTGTTCCATATAGTTCATAGTGTTCAGGTACAATAAAACCTGAAATACCTCTACCAAGATTTATTCCTAACCACGCCTTGTTTTCTTTAATAAGTTTGAAAATTTCTTTATAGGTTATTGCATTAATATTTCCAATTATCAAAAACTTTTTATCGTATTTAACCAATTGAGCTACATACTCTCTGAATAATGAAAATGGGGGATTGGTAACAACAATATCGGACTGCTTTAATAGTTCAATGCTTTCCGAACTACGAAAATCACCATCTCCATTAAAGTAAACTAGGTCTGTTGAACTTGGTTTGTTTTTTTCGCCTTCTGTACCTGTATATTCAAAGAAAAACCCTTTTTCATCTTCTTCTGTATTAAATAAATTTTTTACTTGCTCTCTATAACAAGATGTTATTATTTTTTTAAGACCTAATTCATTAAAATTTGAGGTAAAATAATTAAAAAAGTTACTAATTCGGGGGTCATCGCAATTGCAATAAACTACTTGATTTTCAAAATGACTTTTATAATGCTGTAATTCGCTTTCTATATCTGAAAGCTGTGTATAAAACTCATCACTTTTTGATTTTTTAGCTTTTTGTAATAATTCGTTTGTTGCATTTCTTGCCATTTTCAACCTATTTTGATTTAATAAATCTTTGTTTTAGTTATTTACTTTTGGTTATCTGATTAAATATCTCACTGCCTAATACTTTAAGAGAGGTTTTAGAAATTTCAAGCATAATATCAAACATTTTTTTGAGATCCCATTTTTCGCCATTTCCTTGTGTGTATATAGAAGTTGCTTGAAGCATAATTGTTTTATCTTTATGCTTGACAAACTTATTTTTACACAAATTGGTATTAATGAGCATTCCATAATTTGCAGAAGTTAACCTATCTAATCTATTTAGCGTTCCTGAATTGTATTCAAGCGTTACAACCCTTCCATCGGGTCTTTTAATTGAAATAGTTTCTGTTAAAAAATTTGAGCCTTCTAGAAATAATACATAGGGAAAATGAGATTCAGATAACATCAAATTAGCGATTTCAGATATGTTTTTATGGGATCTTTCTATCGCATTACCAGCAGCCATCAAATCTTGATCATTTTTTGCTCCTACAAGTTTTCCTGCTTTGATGTTTTCAATGTCTTTCCCCTGATGTTTAGCTTCCGAAACTAAAACGATTCTCCAATTACCGTTATCATCTTTTACTTCTATTATTCCACCATCGGGTATAATACTTGAATTTGGTACAAAAAGTGTTTGTCCTAATTCAGGGTCAATTTTCTTTAATGCTTCGTTTATTTCTTCTTTTTTTATGCTCGTTTTGTATTGAAAAGATAATTGAAGAAACTCCTTTTCAAGCTGTTCAATTACAAAAAGTGAAATTTTTCCAACAGTTATGTCGTGTGATTTTGCTTCATCTCCAAATATACCAACTACACCTTTAGACTCTTTATGTTGATTCGTTAATCTTTTTGATTGATTCTTTTTAGTCATATTGTGCCTTTTCTTTACTTAAATCTGCCACTTTCTGCTACAGATAATGTATGTAAGTAGTCATGCAAAATAAATTTCCTAGTGAAGACAGGCAAGAGGCAATAGGCAAGAGGCAAAAGCTTTATCGAAATGTGTAATTAATTTTGCTTAGGTACTTATAACTAAAAATTATCCGGAAACTTTCTGTATAACACTCTCCAGAGTAACGATATGGGTCAACTTTCGCTATTCTATTTAGGCGCAATCACCCGAACTTTTCCGTATATCACGCCCAAAAGCGTGTTAGCCAGATTAGCCCACATCGCACTTTAACCCACAGTTTCAATCAATGTGCATGGTGCGTTCCCGAAAATCGATCGGTGGAGCAATAGGAGCCATATTAGGGAACGCACCCTACAAGATTGCGATCTGCTACGCAGTGCCTTCGGCATCGCACTATGCCAAGCTTGATAGCATATCCGCCAGTTCCATAGGCAGGTCTACCATGATATTGTGGCCACAAGGCATTTTTCTTAATGACCAACCGGATAGCCCATCAACCTTTTTGGCGAAGTAACGGAATGGGCTTGGATCCCAATTGTCTGCAAGGACATAATGCTTGCTCAAGTGATCCAATGTACTTGATAGTAATACTGGACACTCGAAGGTAGCTAGTGCTTGTGGGCAAGAGCGGCGGTCTATCCACGAACGCTTTTCACTGACAACATTAAAAAGCTCTGCCGGTAAAGGCTTCATCATTCCACAATGATTCTCAGCTGCCGAAGATCGGAAGCCTTCAATGAATAAAGCCGCTTCATCGGGTTTCAGTGCCTTGTGCAATAACCCAATTAAAGAATCACCAGATTCCGGCACATATGCATCGACGTAAACTAAGTGACGAATAAGGTTGTCATAGCGATCAGCCACAGCTGTGGCAACCATCCCCCCATAACTATGACACGCAAGAATAATCTCGTCAAGCTCTTCTGCTTCGATACAGCCACAAACATCGCGAATGTGTGATTCAAGTGTAATGCTCTCTGCGGACTGGTGTTTCCGTTCACCCAGACCTGAATGGGTAGGAGTAAACACATCATGCCCAGCCGCACGCAACAGCTTGGCAACATCTCTATAACACCAACCGCCATACCATGCGCCATGCACAAGTAAATAGGTTGCCATCAGCTGTAGCCCCCAACTAGTAATTATACGGAAAATTTCTGGATAACACTCCTCAGAGTAACGATATGGGTCAACTTTCAGTATATCACCCCATTTAGGAGCAATCGCCAGAACTTTTCCCTATATCACGCCCAAAAGCGTGTTAGCCAGATTAGCATATTGTCAAAAACCTTGTTTAACTAAATTTCTGACAACTAGGCTGATTCTAGCGACGATTATTCGATCTGACCGCACCCCTTGACAAAAATTTATAATTATTCGATTCGTTTAATTGTCGAGGCCTTCTGTAAAGATTTTTTACCTGGAAATCCACACCCACCAACAAACTTTTTGCCGCAAACCCTAATTCAACCTTTTGCTCCTGTACTTTTAGCAGCACAGGAGCAAAGCTGAAAATAAAAATTAATAATTGTCCTCATCGGTGATAACTTCCACGGGAATCACTTCTTCTAACACTTTTTCCTGCATTTCTTGGCGACGAATTGGTATTTTGGTTTTTTCTAATTCCGGTAAAGCGACCAATTCCCGTTGTTTTTCCCGGACAGTATTGGGTAATAACATCGGTAAAGGTTCGGGAGTTTCTAACCAGTAGCTGGCCACTGGTAGAGTATGTTCTAAATCTTCCAATAAACGGGGAATAATCATCACCGCGTGCAGTTCACCGATTTTCTCTGCTTCCCGCATTCCCGCATCAATGGCCACGGCCACATTAGCGACGGAACCCCGGATAATGGCCGTACACAAACCATCCCCAATCGTTTCGTAGGAAGCTAACTGCACATCGGCCGATTTTAACATGGCATCGGCTGCCCCCACCATAGCGGGAAAACCTCGGGTTTCCAAGAGACCGATCGACATATTGCTCAGTTTGCTGAAACCCCGTTGACTTTGGGCAATTTCAGCTAAACGGCTACCAATTGGGAAAATTACCTCTAAATTGGGCATCGGTCGGGGAATAACCGATTTAGATACCAATTGTCCGAACTGTGCGGCGGTTTTTGCCCCTTCTTCCACTGCTAACCGCACATCGGCAATATTACCACGCACGATCGCCGTACAGTGACCACCGCCAATTTTTTCGTAACCCACGAGGGTAACTTCTGCCGATTTTAGCATCATATCCGCCGTCCCGACGATCGCCGGAAAGCTGAGGGTAGAGACTAAACCCAAGGCGCTATCTTTGGGGTGACGCTTGGTTTTCATCGTCCTTTGACCGGGGTTAGTTGTGGACGAGGGGGGAATGCTTCCATTAACTCTTAATCTAGACATTGAAGATAAACTTGCCCTAACAGGTACGAAGGGGGTGATTGTCAGCTATCCTGTTACTATCTAGTCTATCCTGTTAACCTTAATTGCTATTGAAGATTTTTGAGGGATTAGATAAATTTTAGTTATTGTAGCTTGATCAAGTTGTCTATGACAGAACAGCCTCGCAGTACAGATGATCGAATCAGCGAAACGGAAGCGACCGAATTAATGCGCTCGCTGCTTCATAAGGAAGGAAATTGGGTGAATTGGGGGCAAAAATGTCAAAAACTGCAAAAAGCTGGCTACGATTCCCAGTTAATTTTTGAACAAACCGGTTTTCAAAATGCCCAACAAAATTTAATTATTGTCGCTGCCCAAGTTTTTGAGAGTTTAATCAAAGCGGGAGCAGATGAAGATTTGTTAAGTTACTACATCGGGCCGCGCAGTGATGTGCTATACGAATTACGGATTCTCAACCAAGAACAAAGATTGGGGGCAGCGAAATTAGCGGCAGAAAAAAGGATTGAGGTGGCCGAAGCACACGATATCGCCAAAGCTATCCAAGATTTTTCCCGTTTATCCCAGATTCCCAGTGAATTTACCCGTCATCCTGGAGATGCGATCGCTTATCAGTGTTGGAAACGGGGCAAACAAAAGCGGGATTTAGCCGAAAGAGCGAAATTAATCGCTAAAGGTTTGAAATTTGCCCATTCTGACTCGGCCAGACAGGCGATCGAGTCCTTACTACAAGATTTTACCGTTACTCCCACCCGTAGCGCTCCCCTGCTGCCCGTCCATCGTTTACAGGATGAGGACGAATTAGCCAGAATTATTCCTTTAGTAGGAAGATTTCCGGTGACGGTAACTGATATAAAACACACAGAAAGTTTGAGCGTCGAGGAACCTTTTCGACTGGTAACGGTGGGGGATAAACAAACGATTGTGCCTCTCCCCGGTTGGCAAGCAATTCTCAAGGCGATCGATCCTGTAGCTATTTTATGGCCTAGCGATCAATTACCTCGATCGATTGCCACTAGGTCTGAGGAAGTGTTATTAGTAATCGATCGAGTTTTGGCCGAATGGGACGTGAACAATTATTATCTAGTGGAGAGAGATAATTCCGTCTCTTTACAATGGTTTGATAGTTCCCCCGATGTCACCATACTAGGTGAATTGATCTTGATTTTAAGAGCCAAAAATATCCTCGATGAAAACAACATCACCGAACCCTGGCAAATGGACGACTAAATCAGTGATCAGTGATCAGTAACCAGTGATCAGGTTTAAGCTATTAGTTATGAGTGGGAATAAGAAAATAGATAAACTGATAACTGAATCTAATAAAACTGGTCACTACTAACTTGTAGCTGACGGCATAACTTAAGAAACTAAGAGACATTTTTCAAGGAAAAAGTAACAAAGAGGACAAAGGAGACAGGAGACTCGGAGACAGGAGACAAATTTACCATACTTTTGCCTTTTGACTCTTGCCTTTTTCTGGCTGATAACTGATAACTGATAACTGAATATATGCGTGCAGTAATTTGTGGATATTATGGGAGAGGAAACGGAGGAGATGAGGCATTATTAGTGTCTCTATTGCAGATGTTGCCGTCAGAAATTAAACCTATTGTTTTGTCAAATAATCCCAGAGAAACCAGTCAACGTTATGGGGTGGAAACCTGTCCTAGTCGGGATTGGTGGCAAGTTTTTCAAACTCTTAAAAAAGCCGATATATTTATCTGGGGTGGTGGCAGTTTAATGCAGGATGTCACCAGTTTTGCCAGTCCAATTTATTACGGTGGTTTAATGGCTCTTGCTCAATTATTGGGCTTAAAAACTATTGCTTGGGGGCAGGGAATTGGACCATTAAATAGACCTTTTACCCGTTGGTTAACCAAAAAAGTCTTAAAACAATGTAGTTTAGTTAGTGTGCGCGATGATATATCGGCTCATTTAGTGGCTGATTGGGGTATTAGTCCGATTGTTGCCCCCGATCCAGTATGGGCTTTAGAAGCTCAATCAGTCAAGGGGTTATCGGATTTACCCGCCCCAAGAATCGCCGTCAATTTACGTCCCCATCCCCTATTAACCCCAGCAAAATTAGATAAATTAACCCAAGCTTTAATTCATTTGCAAACCAGTACGGGAGCGTTTATTCTCTTAGTCCCTTTTCAAAAGTCGCGGGATTTGCCCATCTGTGAAGCTGTAGCCCGTCAATTAAGGGAAAATCATCAAATCATTAGCTTAGAGGATCCAAGACAGTTAAAAGGCTTATTTCGCGGGGTAGAAATGGTGATCGGAATGCGCTTTCATAGTTTGATTATGGCCGCAGCAGAAGATTGTCGTTGTTTTGCCCTTAGTTATGATCCGAAAGTGTCGCGATTAATTGCCGAAGTCCCGATGCAGGGTTGGGAATTAGATCAGTTACCAGAGGCAGTTAATGATATTAGTAATGCTTGGATTGATTTTTATGCCAATGGAGAGGGATTGACCAGCGATCGCAAACATTTTTTAATCGATCGAGCTTTAATTCATCGAGAAATTTTATCTAGATTGGTGAGCTAATTTTTATGTCGAGTGCTATTACCGAAGCGATCACGACTATTGCCCTGGGTGAGACAAGATTTAATCTCTCCTTAACAGAAGATGGGGCATTTTTCCCGAATGGCAAAGTGATTTACTGTCCCTATCTAGCCATGAAAAAAAGAGTTTAGATGAACTAAGACAAAGATATGTAGTAAGGATTCAGGTCAGGGGATTGACAAAAACAGAAAAAAGTGTAGATTGAGAGGATGAAGCAAAAAGAGCCGCAGCAGCTACTAGACAGGGAAAGCCTGAAAAAACTTACCCCAGAACAACTGGTGGAGATGGTGCTGAAATTACAGGAGTTAGGGACTTCCAAAAAATAAACTATTCATTCTCAAGAATAATAATCATTCTCGGAGTGTGGGAGGTAGGGGTCGATGGTTGCCCCCTCCTTCCAATTTTGTAGTAGAATTAATCCTGTACATTATTATCGCTCTTGGAGGGAGTCTGGCAAAAGTCTTACAGTCTCTAAACTCTAGCTCTCTTATGGGGTAAGCCTTCAAGCTATCGCTAACTAACAGAAACCCGAAATTTGAGTTTTTATTCTTTTTTGATATTAATTAGTAGAAAGCATTCAATGAAAATTTACTCGCAACTTATCGCTTTTCTTAGCTGTTTGGCTCTAACCGAGGTGACTATCTTTACAACGCCTTCTTTGGCTAATAGATTGCCCGTTTCTGCTAAGTGTCAAGCTTCCTTAGATAGAACGCAAGCTAAATTGAAGAAAGCTAAGGCATGGAGTTGGCAACTAAATTTTAGTGGCGGAAAAGTACCATCTGAATTTAGGATATGGACTCTGAATTCATCAAATGAATACATATATAATGGACAAAATAATCCTTGGAAAGCAACCAGAAATAAGATAGTAAACATAACAGTCGGTGAACCAGGATTAAACAATGTTGGCAATTCCCCCAAATTTATGGAATCAATCAGTCAAGACATCATATTTTCTTGTTCGGATGTTGTATTGATTAAGTTTTGGCTAGGATATGAATGGGGACCAGAAGTCGGTCTTCTTCAAGATGGAAATGTTAGAGTTTTTAAATGTTTGAGTGAGGATAATAGAAATTATGGTGAAAATTATCCTTGGGGATATGATGATTGTTGCTGCTAGTTATTAGACATCTCCAAAAATTATCACCGGCTCATAGCTTGCTTTGGGGCTGTGTACTAACTAAACAGTTCGATAAGTCTTGATATTACCCTTAGATTCTTGTTGATTTAGATGGAAACAAAACGCGACAAGTGCAGTATGAATGATAATCTTTACAGAAGTCCCCGACAATTAAGTACGTTGAATAATTGTAAACTTTTGTCAAAAAATGCAGTCAGATCAAAGAATCGTCGCTAGACTTCCAGAAAGTTTCTGTTATTTCAGCCTATTGTCATAAATCTACTTCAAGCTTCTGGGTGTGATATACGAAAAATTCTGCGATCGCACCCAAATAGGCTGATATGCCGAAACTTTTCACAGTTCGTTACTCAGACTTCAAAAAATTGCCGTTTATTAAGAGAGGAGCAAGTTAAATGCCGAGTAATTTTTTCAGTTTATTATTCGACCTTTCCTTTTCCAAATTTATTGGAATTAGAATTATTGGTTTAATTTACGGAGTAGGGGGAATTTTTATCTTCCTAATTTCTTTAACATCTTTGATAAATGGATTTCAAGCAGGTCCGGGTCAAGGTTTACTGGCTTTTCTCTTGTCCCCAGTTTTATTCCTATCACTCCTGATTAGCTTTCGCATTGTTTTAGAGGGATTTGTGGCCTCACTAAAAACTGCTGAAAATACTTCAGAGCTTGTTGAACACTTCAAACGGCTTCCGTAAGTCTGGAGTTTTTCATCACAAACTTCTGAAAACAAGTTAAGGTCATGCCAAATCATTAACCCTTAAATGAACTACTCCACTTGATCGTGTAGCAGCGTAGAGTGGTTCATTTTTATTTATTTACACCATGCGTTGCTTCTGCTTCCATCTGGTGCTATGTAATTATGATCACCATCACAGCTTTGTACACCATTAAAATTAGCACCTGTCACATCCGCTCCTGTAAAATTAGACTTACCTATAAAAGCATTTATCAAACTTGCTCTTTTTAAATTAGCATCCATTAATTTTGCATAGCCCATATAAGCACTATTAAGTCTAGCATTTGATAAATTTGCTCCTATTAATTTGGTACTATTCAAGTTAGCTCCCGTCAAAATTGCGCCACTTAAATTGGCTTTTGTTAAATCAGAACCACCAAGACTAGCACCACTTAAATCAGCGCCTTGTAGATTAGCGTGTCTTAGATTTAATCCACTCAAATCTGCACCACTTAAATCACATCCGGGGCATTGTTTTGTTTGCTTAAATTTCTTTACATGATCGAGATTTTCAGCACCGATAGAACTTGCTAAACTCACAGAAGATAGAACGATTATTGAAAAGATGACAGTAAGTTTCATAGCTATTTTACCTCAATTTTTTTCAAACAAATAAGTAGCTGGTTATAATTAAATTAAAAATGGATTTTAGGTTCGATCCCCCCTGCCCCCCTTGATAAGGGGGGTGCCGATCCCCCCTTAGTCCCCCTTTAATAAGGGGGAATCTGATAATTTTTAACGCCTACCTACTTAAGAAGCAATTATAACATAGTATTTCCCTGATGCGGACGAAAAGGATGCTATCCCTCAGTGCATTTTCTGAGGGCAATTTATTCTTCACTAACCCTATTGAGTCCAACGAAAGTACCTTTGAGATTTTCATTTCTAGGGAAATCGCAAAGGTTTTGAGTCATATCAAATAAAAGCCTTTTTTAGTAGGGCTTTTACCTATATTGAGCGAACCCTATCTTGTAACATCGGGATAAGATGGACATTCATAGACTGTTACTTCATGCATCTCCTTGTCACAGATTATGCTTCCCAAGAGATTGATGATTCCCAAGGGATCATCGATACGATTACCAGGGCAAACACGCTTTGTTGTTGGTACTTTATTCTTTTCTTCAACAATGGTTGTTGTTTCCACGTATGCTGTGAAGGTTCCCTGGTCAACTATTGTGTTTTTTTCCTTAATCGTATAATCGAAATCGTTTTCTCCCTGTCTGACGATTAGAAATTGTCCATCGTGTCCTGAACCGATGGTTATCTCGGTAATTTGGGAGCCTCTGCCCCGGCTATAATCTCGATCGGTGAAGGGAAAAGGATCGCTCGCCACTCCCCGGCTAACATTTCTAACAATAACCCTTCTGTCCCGACTCGGAGGGAAGGCGGTGGAGGTAAAGCTTGCTTTTACTATACCTTTAGAAAACCCCGGGCATTCACCAGTGTATCGGTACATGGGAATCACCAATCTGTTGAGAGAGGGACTTCCTATTATTTCCAAACCAACTTCCGGCGATTCCGTTTGCTTATTCTGTTGTTGTTGGTTGCTGGTGATAATTGGCGGGTAAATATTAATGGCTTGGGTATTTGACGGCAGACAAGTTAGGCAGAAACTTAGGCTGAGAAATTTCAGAGGTGAAATGAAACCGTTATTCATCATAATTAGGGTTCAGATTCGCTTGAGATTATATTCTCTATAATACCTGAGTCTGTGAAACTTAAAGCATCGCATTTTTCCAATCGGTTAAGAAATGTTCCGAAGTCGGAAGCGGCAAGAAGTTTATAGGATGGCAAGTGACCTTTTTTGGCTTCAAGACTGTAGTTGGGGGGATTGGTCAATGGTCCTTCATAGCCACGCCGCCATCCCACCCTCTCTTCAAATTGCTTATAGTCATTTTTTACGCCTCTCCAGATTTCTCCCTGAACGCTAAAGCCAAAATGTCCACTGGAATATTGCACCCAAAGTCGATTAATAATCTTCAGGTCAGAACAAGACAGATTGTTTATGATGTTTCCGTTAAAGTAGGTTTGATCTGTACCTCGAAGCATTAGTTTTTTCGTTTCGGCTTCGGCCCGCTGCCAATTTCCCTGTTCGAGAAGATTGCGAAGTGTCTGAAAGCGATTATTATCGGGCAGCGGAGTGGCTCGACAGTCGTCCACCACTTGGATATTTTGCCAGCTTGCATAAAGATTAATAGGAACGGATAAAAATTCTATAACTTGTGTGTTAGGGTCTCTGTCACCTCCCCCATTAATTCCCACCAAACAGCCGTTTTCGTGTAATAGTGAACCGCCACTCATTCCCTGTACAAGTTCGAGTTTATGGGCAATTTGATATCCCCCTGCGGCTTTTCTGTCAATACCAAGTATATTCCCTGGACCCAAAAATCGCGCACGTCGGTCTCGGCTAGTTTTGCTAGGAACTGCCCAGCCAAATGCATAAACTTTACTTGAGCCAGATAGCTCTTCTGCATTACCTATTCTAACAGTTTCGTATTCTATTGTACTAAAAAACTGGAGAATTGCTAAATCAGCATTCGGATGAATTTTTACCGAGGAAATTTCACTTATATATTGTTGTCTGTCAGAAGTTTCAACGCGATAACCAGTAGAGTTGAGCATCCCTTGGCTGGTTAGCTTATTTTCTTGATTGCAGAATTTTCGATCATTTGAATCAAGAAGAAGTACATGGCAGTTAGTCAGGACAGTATATAAATACCCTTGCCGTCCTTTAGATGTATCTTTTTGTTTCTGAACAATTGCTCCAGTACCTGGTTTATGACCAATTATTTTGACTGTAGTTTGTTTGGCGATTTCCTCAACTTCTCTTTGGGAGAGAGCTAATAAACCTTGCTGAGTTAACGAAACCGCTATTAATCCAACCATAAGCCAGTTTATTGTAGCTAATATTTTCATCTATTTATCAGATATTACTTTAATAATTTGTTCGCTGGGGATTGCCCAACTTGAGTTATTGATTAGAGTCTGCAAATCCGGCGATGGTTGAGAACCATCTTCATAATTATCGGAGTTTTCCCACAAAACGGGATGTCTGCCGCTGATGCCGACTAATTCTCCCTTTTTATTGAGTAATGGACCTCCGCTCATTCCCTTTTCAAAGTCGCCATTATATCCAATTTGATATCCTCCTTCTAGCGGTTTTTCTAAGAATGCAACTATTTTACCCGGTGTAAAATCAAACTCGTCGTTTAGGCTCTGAGTGCTTTCTTTTGTTTCTTTTTTTTGTATTGACTCATTGGCTGGATAGGCAAATTGTGGTTGCAAATAAAAAGGGAAACCCGCCGCTAACACATATTCCCCTCTCTTTAGGTTAGCGGAGGAACCTAGGCGAGAAGCCACATAAAAGCAGGGGGATTTAAATTGTAGTAAGGCTAGGTCATTCCGAGCAAAATTTGCAGTTTTTACCACTTCTGAAATATGAATCTTTCCGTCAAAAGTTTGAATGCTGTAGGAAAAGTGATTATCCTTGAGAACATGGGCGTTAGTAATCACTTTATAATTGTTGTTTTGGGAGTAAATTATTACTCCAGAACCGATAAATTCTGATTCATATAATATTTTTACTGTGATAACTTTAATCTTATTATATAAAGAATCGATCAAAATTGGTCGAGAAGATGGGCATCCCGACCGAATAATGTGAGGTGCAAAGTAGCTATTATCTGCATCAGTCACTAGCCTTAAGGCTGGACTACTGATCAGAAACATTATTAGTAAAAGTTGACATTGGGATTGGTTCACTGCCAAACTTACTCCTAGCGAGGCTCATTTTCTGAAGCTTCGATTATTTCTTCAAGATTGTTAATAAAAGTCTCGACATTAATATTAAGTTCTCCTTCTGAATCATAGGAAAAAGGCTGGTCAGTAAATCTAAATTTTGAAGGATTGCCATGGCGATTCACATTAAATAATTTTTTGGCAACTTCTTCAGGGTTTACCCCTGCTTTTAGAGTGAATAATACCTCGTTTTTAGCACAACTTCCGCCCTTAACTTTCGGAACACAGATAACGGGATAGCCGTTGACATTTGAAGTTTTAACATTGGTCAGCAGAGGAGCATATTGATTAAAGCGATCAGAAACTGTGATGCAGCGTTTCCTGTTGTCCCATCCTGAATCGGCAAAGTCGTTGGAAGTCCATTCAATTATCGCTATGGTTCTTTTAGGGCGTTTGACAAAGGTATTCCACTTTCCCTGAAGTTGGCCGCATAAGAACAGTCCCTTTCCTGCGGACTTGCTAGGTTCTGGCACACTGAAAGTGGCCGCACCAGTTAAGAATAACATCGCCAGAATTTGGCATGGCTGTCGGTGTTTCATTTTCAATGACCTCTTTTTTCGTTTTGCTTGCCAGTCTAACATAGGATTCATCCCAAATCAACTTTTAATAATACGATTAACTCCCGATCGAGCTTTGAAAACCTGCGCCCCGCTTCCCACTTACTTATAGCTATCAGTCATCAGCCTTGAAGACGTTATTAAACAAGATGTAGTATAAAAGCTGGTCAGGATAATCTTGACACCGATAATTCAGAAACTCGGCCGCAAAACTTGGATTTTCTTGTCAAAATTGCTGGCAACGGTACGCCCATCTCCACTGAGGGCGATCATTCTAGGTGAATCGAAAGATTTGGGAGAGGAAGGGGAGTAGCTAAAAATCTCCTTTTTGGTGTTTAGGTTCCATAATCTAATGGTTTCATCGGAACTGCGGCCAGCAATTATCTTGCCATCTTCGCTGATAACTATCAAACAGATATCGGCGGATGACCCTGCTTGGAGAGGAGAATCTTTCCAATTGCTATCTTTCCAAATTCTGATATTTTCTTGGCAACTGCTACTAGCGGCGGTGGTTCCATCGGCACTGACGGCAACCGAAGGGGCTTCCCATGAATTGATAGAGCGAAAAATGCGTGGTTCGTATGGGTTACTGCCTTGTTTTTGCCAAAAACTGATGTCACCACCCGAATGTCCGCTGACGATAATTGATGCGTCTTGATTGATGGCAAGGGATACCACCTCTTTTTCCACCGGTAGCGTCTCGATTAAATTTCCCGTTGACAGATTCCAGAGTTTAACTGTTGTATCTTTTCCACCAGTAACCAATGTATTGCCATCGGAACTTAAGGCTAGGGCGATCAAACCTCGTTGGTTTGGCAGGGTAATACGTTCTTTCCCCGTTTTTAAATCCCAAACCTTGATTGTGCCATCTTCACTGCTGCTGGCTAATATTTGTTGATCGTTACTTATAGCGATCTCTAAAATAGCTTTTCCGTGTCCTGCTATGGTTTTTTTCCGTTTTCCAGTTGCCACGTCCCACAGGTAGATGTTCCCTTTCTCATCCCCACCTAGCAAAGTTTGACCATCTTCGTCTAGTACAAAAGAATTAATCTGGCTCGACGGCTCAATCAAGGGAAGTTCTTTAACCGTTGGTTCATTTGGGAACAAGTAATCCAACCACGGTTTTATTATTGGATGGCCAAACCCAAAAGAAAACCCACCAGTTATAACAATAAAAATTACCCAGAACCAACGTTTAAACCTCGATGGCGGGAGAATTTTGGTATCAGGAGGAACAACAACAGGCGTTTTTTCCCGTCCAGCGGAACCAGGCAAGTCGGTTAACATTTCTTGAGCAGAGGTGAAGCGATCGCGGGGGTGGAAACGGACAGCGCGATCGATAACGGCGGCTAAATTGGAGTGGAGGCCCGGCGCATCTTTTCGCCAGAGGATTTCACCGGTGTTGGGGTCGCTGGTGAGAGCTTGAGGAGTTTTGCCCGTCAGCAGGAAAATTGCGGTTAGACCCAAGCTGTAGAGGTCGCTGGAGCGAACTGGATGGCCAGCTGCTTGTTCTGATGCCATGTAGCCAGGAGTTCCCAATGGGACTGTTTTATTGCCGCCATTGATATTGTTCACCTCTTTGAAAATACCAAAATCAATGAGAACCGGTTTACCGTCGCTGGCCCGCAGGATGATATTGTCGGGTTTGATGTCCCGGTGGATGATTCCTCGGCCGTGGATGTAGTCGAGGACGGGTAGGAGTTCTCGCAAGATTTTTTCTACTTCCGCTTCCGAGAGGTTGCCTTCTCGTTGGTGTTTTTGACTGAGGGTGATCCCTTCAATCCATTCTTGGACGAAGAAGAAATTTTCCCCTTCTGAAAAGTACTCGTAAAGTTGGGGAATTTGTCGGTTATTTCGCCCTAATTCTTCTAAAATAGCGGCTTCTCGCTGGAAACGTTTTTCAAACCAACCGGGAGTTGGTGCTGTGCCAGTTGTAGCCTCATCTGGCTTTAGTTGCTTGATTACACATTGGCGGCGGGAGGGCATACGAGTATCGATCGCGAGGAAAGTTTCGCCAAAACCGCCTCTACCTAGTTGTTCCAAGATTTCATAGCGATTGTTTAGCATTTAATAGCGACTCTCTAATAGGAATGCTGTCATTTTAAAATGGATAAACTTCGTGCGGGTGATTTTCTTTTCAACCCTCGCTGCCCGCTGCCCTTGAGCTATTGGTTAGATTAGCAAAAATGGTAAGTAGCTGGTTATAATTAAATTGAAGATAGATTTTGGGTTTGATCCCCCCTGCCCTCCTTGATAAGGGGGGCATTTGATAATTTTTAACGCCTACGTACTTAATTAAGTCCAGAAAACAAAAACTATCAAAAAGTCCCTCCTATCTCCTGCTGTCAACCCATTGATTAGGATTTTTCTTAGCCAAAAACTTTTTTGGCAGCGATCAAAGATTTTAGGCAAGGATGTGGAACGCTTCAGCTGATTTGGTGTAACAGAAAATTGCTGTAGATTTTACAATCTAAGACTTTAATGAGATAGTCAACAACTTACCCCGTCATAAAATTAGGGGATTTTAAACTCGAATTTTTGATAACCTGAGATGCCTCGATACGGAAAGACTTCACCCCCAAACCTCTCCACTACCCCCTAGCTTTTACCTAGGGATAAAAAAACAAATAGAACAGACAAAAAGCCTGTTCTATTTCTTAGGAGAAAAAAACTTAAACGGTCATGATATCTTTTTCTTTTGTCGTTAATAAATCCTCGATTTTGGCGATAAATTTATCGGTGGATTTCTGGACTTGATCCTGTAAATCCCTGGATTCATCCTCAGAAATTTCGTGACTTTTTTCCTGTTTACGGATAGCATCGATCGCATCCCGGCGAATATTGCGGACAGCCACCTTTCCCTCTTCGGCCAATTTCGCCGCTAATTTGACCAAGTCCTTGCGGCGATCGCTAGTGAGGGGAGGGATATTCAAACGAATGGTCTGACCGTCATTACTGGGGGTTAAACCCACGTCCGAGAGAGAAATCGCCTTTTCGATCGCCCCCATACTGGTACGATCGAAGGGTTGAATGGCGATCGTGGTTGCGTCGGGAGTGCTAATAGTGGCCAGGGACTTGAGGGGAGTTTCCATGCCATAATACTCCACCACGATTCGATCTAAAAGAGAAGCATTTGCGCGGCCGGTACGAATCGTATTAAAACCTCTCTGGGTTGATTCGACGGTTTTCTGCATATGGTCTTGAACTTCAGCTAACTTCACAGAATCCTCCTACCAATGTTCCAACGGGTTCACCTTTGACAGCGCGAACAATATTACCTGCTACCGACAGATCAAAAACGACTATCGGAATATTATTTTCCTTGCACAGAGCGATCGCCGTTCCGTCCATCACCCGCAGATCATGGGTCAGCACATGACCGTAGGTGAGACTTTGAAAGCGTCGCGCGTTAGGATTGTGAGAGGGATCGGAATCATAAACTCCATCCACTTTCGTCGCTTTAAACACCACTTCCGCATCGATTTCGGCAGCGCGCAGGGCTGCCGTGGTATCGGTGGTAAAGAAAGGATTACCCGATCCCGCACCAAAAACCACTACCCGACCTTTTTCCAGATGACGGATTGCTCGCCGGCGGATGTAGGGTTCAGCTAATTCCTGCATCGCAATCGCTGTTAATACCCTAGTCGGTACTTGCGCTCGTTCTAGGGCATCCTGCAAGGTCATGGCGTTCATGACTGTTGCTATCATACCAATATAATCGGCCGTGGCCCGATCCATGCCGGCTGAGGCGGCTTTCACCCCGCGAAAAATATTGCCTCCACCGACCACGATCGCCAATTGGATGCCTTGGTCAACCACTTCGGAGATTTCCTGGGCGATAGCGGAAACCACCATCGGGTCGATCCCATAGCCGAGATTGCCCATCAGGGCCTCTCCACTCAGTTTTAATAATACCCGCTTGTACGCCATGCCCTTACTACCACTCGCTAAAACAAGATCTAGATAATTTTTGTCTCCCCATAAGATAGCAGGTTTTGGCCTTGATTTAAGCTGACCAGTTCACTCTCCCCTGGGGCCGACAAGTTAAGATTAATAAATCTTTTCGTTGGGAAATTAGTATTTAGTGATACCTTTGTTATTAAGGGAAGCTTAGTTTTATAGAGAATTAATAACCGTGGTCAGCGATCGATTACTATTGGTTAACAAAAACAATCAAAAGGCCGCTAACATCGATACCTTTGATTGGGTCTATGGGTTTCAGGATGGAACTCGTCTGATGGGCAAGGTTTGCGGTTACTTAGATCCCGATAGTAATCGTCTTCTCGATCCCGAAAACTGCAGCGCTATCTACCAGAATGCCCAGGGACAAGTCCTTAGTCGTTGGCAAGGTGGAGATTTTATCGCTTTTGAACTAACCACCACTGGGGAAGATCTCCTGATCGTGGCTTCTAATGATAATTGTGTCAGTAATAGTCTCTGTTTGGTTTCGGGCATTAGTCGCAGCTGCGCCCAAGTTAGCGATGAAGGAAAATCCCTCGTCCGGGAGGTTTTTCAATACCCTGCTTGGTCTTTGCAAGACGATAATAGCAGTTCTAAGCCGGCTTTCAGTTGGAATTGTTCCGTATCTCCCTTTTTCCCCTTTGTTTCCCTGCGTTTTAATCTTCAGTCCACCAGCAGCAAAAAATTCTATCGTTGGACGGTTTCTCCCTATTTTCCCTTTTGTCCCCTCTTAGAAGTGGGAGAATCCCTTGCCTAATTAGCTTTTTCACTACGATAGTTTTAGAAGATTTCAACACATCAGGAATGGTTAAAACCGTAAGCTATCCCGTGCTATATCAGACTTAGGATGGCGTTCTTTTCGAGATATGCTATCGGCTAAATCCGCTTAATATGGTCGGGATTTTCGCTTAATTTCTCGATGGCAACCAACAAAGCGAAAAGTCTGACCGTTGCTGTGGACATAGGGTCCAAAAAGCCTTAAATGTCCCTAGAGATGTTAGAGCAGTTATCTTAATAGTGAGGTACGAAGTTTTCCGGCTCTCTTATTCTTTGTGTGATCTCGCGTAGCGAGCGCGTTGCGACCAGTTTAACTTACTAGAAAAGCGATCAATCTTTGTGTCCTCTGTGTCTGGAGTGGTTCCTTCCACCCCCTCGCTGGGAGGAATGTATCTTAGAATACATTTTACCCACCAAATCCAAGAGAGCCATAATTCATAATCCCTTCCCAAAATGCCTTCGCCAGAATCTGCTCCGTTGTTAGCACAACTGCAAAAAAAAGTCAATAGTTTAGATGTACCATTTTATGCGCCAGGGCATAAGCAGGGGGAAGGAATCGGGGAAGATTTAAGTAATTTACTAGGAAAAAGCGTCTTTAAAGCCGATTTACCCGAATTACCCGACCTGGATAATTTGTTTGCCCCGACGGGAGTGATTAAAGAAGCGCAAATTTTAGCAGCCGAGACATTTGGGGCAGATAAAAGCTGGTTTTTAGTCAATGGTTCCAGTTGTGGCATTATTGCGGCGATTTTAGCCACTTGCGGCGAGGGAGATAAAATTATTTTAGCGAGAAATATTCATAAATCGGCAATTTCGGGCTTAATTCTCTCCGGAGCGCAGCCTATCTTTATCAATCCCGAATATAATCCCACTATCGATCTAAATTTAAATATAACCCCCCAATCCCTCGCAAATGCCCTGAAACTTCATCCCGACGCAAAAGCGGTAATGGTAGTCTCTCCCACCTATCAAGGGGTTTGCTGTGACTTAAAAACTATCGCCCAGATTACCAATCATTATTCCATCCCGCTGCTCGTTGATGAGGCTCACGGGGCTCATTTTGCCTTTCATCCCGATTTACCTCCGGCTGCCCTCTCTCTCGGCGCTGATATGGCTATTCAGTCCACCCATAAGGTTTTAGGGGCCTTAACTCAAGCATCAATGTTACACTTAAAAAGCGATCGCATTAGTTCCGAAAAAGTCGATCGAGCCTTACAATTAGTTCAAACCACTAGCCCTAGTTATCTACTTCTCGCCTCCCTTGATAGTGCTAGAAAGCAAATGGCGATGCAAGGACTAGATTTACTGACCAAAACCCTCGATTTAGCCGCTACTGCCCGAAAAGAACTCGATAAAATTCCTAATATCTCTGTTTTAGACTTTCCCCATTCTATCCCGGGTTGTCACTGGTTCGATCGCACTCGTTTAACGGTAATCGTCAAAGATTTTGGCTTAACTGGTTACGAAATAGACGATATTTTGCGAGAAAAATACGCTGTCACGGCAGAATTACCGACTTTAAGCCAACTTACTTTTATTATCTCCATCGGCAATCATCGCGAACACATTAATCGCCTCATTACTGCTTTTCAATCCCTTCAATCCCCTTCCTCTACCAGTTTATCCCCCACTCCTCCTCCAGTCACGGGAAATCTGGCTATTTCTCCTAGAAAGGCTTTTTTTGCCCCTACAGAGATAGTATCCCGGAAAAATGCCCTCGATCGTCTTAGTGCCGATGTTATCTGTCCCTATCCCCCCGGTATTCCCGTTTTGATGCCGGGAGAGTTAATTTCTCAGGAAGTCCTCGACTATCTGCAAACTATTTTAGACCTCGGTGGCACGATTACCGGCGGTAGTGATGATAATTTGGCAACTTTTAGGGTTTTAAAATAATCGCAAAATTATCTGATATATTAACCGGAAAAAGGCAGTAATAGCAATGGCTCCAATGGCTGCCATCACGGCAATGATAGCAATTTCAGGAAAACTTAGGCCGTTTTGCAGTTGCGGAATTAACAGGAAGGCGAGGGTAATTGCTGCTAGAATCGGTAAATCTTTTCCTTCAATCACTTTTTTCAATAATGCCAAAACTAAGCCACCTAAGATCATAAAGGCGATGACAATTCCTGCCGAGGGAACTAAACTATTTAAGGCAATTACTAATAATGTCCCCTCAAATCCTGTAAAGGCAGCATTAGCGAAAGTTTCCCCAAGAGAAAAGCGGGAAGTTTTTCTCATCACCGGAGAAGCTGGGGGAATTGGAGAGGGTGGAGGAGATGGGGGAGGAGGATTTAAAGCGGTTAAAACTTCTTCACAGGATTGAAATCTATCCCGGGGATTTGCTAGTAACATTTTATTGAATACTCTTGCTAAATCTGCACTGATATTAGGGGCATAATTTTGCCAATTCCAGATCTGTTTTTGCGGATCGTATAGCTCGTCAGGATCGCGATTAGTTAAGAGCATAACACAGGTGGCTGCTAGGGCATATAAATCCGTGGCTGCCGATACCTGATTGCCTAATTGTTGTTCGGGAGGAGCAAATCCGGCTGAATAAATTGTTGTGGATTTCTCTTGTGTATTACTAGGGTTATTAGTTGCCTGTTTTACTGCCCCAAAATCGAGTAAATAGAGACGGCCATTTTGGGATCGCATGATGTTAGATGGTTTTATATCCCGGTGAATGGAACCATTTTCATGGATAAATTTGAGGATAAGAAGTAATTCTTTGAGAATGTTTTTGACTTCACTTTCTTGAAAGGGTTTTTGTTGCTGTTGGAGAATTTCTTCTAAGTTTTTACCATCGATATATTCCTGGGCCAGATAGAAAAATTGCTCTTCTTCTCCCGTTAATTGATTCTTGACTGTTAAAGGGAAAAAAGCATAGAGATCGGGGATTTGGGGATGTTCTCGGCCTAAATCTTCTAAAACGTGCGCTTCTTGAAAAAATAAGTTTTTCGCTTTTTCTAAAGCTTGCGGACTTAAATTACCAGAGGGTTGGAATTGTTTGATTACACATTTAGCTTTTTTGGGACTATAACGATCTACTGCTAAAAATGCCGCCCCAAATCCCCCTTGTCCCAATAGACGTTCTGGTAAATAACGTCCCCCCAAAATTAATGGCATCCCGCAAGTAATACAATATTTCTGCTCGATCGAGGTTAAGCGATTGCTATCGTCTAGGTCTAGGCACTGATTACGCGGTCTCGGACAGTGGGGACGCGTGCAAATAACTTCCATAATCACCGTTTCCCGTGGTACTGCTCTTAGTTTAGCTACTACCGGCAATTCGGGTTAAAATTTTTATTCTTGAGAAAGATTTAAAAAGAGGGTTCGTAGGCCGACACGGATTCCCATTCTACTACAAGGTTAGCAAAAATTTTAGAGTTTGTCAAGTCTTTGGCCGAAAAAAATTCAGCCAGATAAGGGCGGTTATCAATCGGGTCACGCATATCAGCCAAGGCAAGGGTTCTGGCCGCGGCGTTTTGATGCGCTTGAAAATATTGCTTTTTTTTCCCAAAGGCAGTAAACTCAAATGTATCGTAAATGTATTTCAGATGAATTATGACTCTATATCTAGTAGAGGATGATCGACAAGAAAGGACAAAAGAAGAGGTGAGCGAGATATTGGAGCGCATTGCCACAGTCGCATCAAAATCCCAGGGAGAGTTAATCGAAGCCCTAATCGGTGAAACAGAGGGGCGGTTATTCCTGATTATCAAAGCGATTGATCGCGCCTCCCTCGAACAAGTACTAGAAAACGCTGGGCTAAGTTGGCAACTAATCAAGGAAATGCGCTTGATTGGGCAGGACTTAGCCACTGTGCGAGAGCGCAAAGACAAAGCCAACTATCTAGTACAGTGGAATTTACCCCCGGGGCTAACGATGGAAACTTACCTGCAACGAAAAGCGGAGAAAACCCCCCTTTATGCTCAAGTGCCGGAAGTCAGTTTCGAGCGTACCTATGTTTGCGAAGACTTGAGTAAATGTCTCTGTTTCTACGATAGTCCCGATGAAGCGGCGGTAAAAAGAGCCAGAGAAGTGGTCGGCGCACCTATAGATAGTTTGACCTCGATTGAAAATATTCACCCCTAGGAGAGAACAATTATGCTCGATCGAGGCTCCGAAATCCTTTCTTTTCTGGAAGAAAGAGCCACTGACCTCAACAACGGTACAGCTAATCTCAACGTCGGTTCGGCCCTAACCAAGCTAGGAGAATCGGGCTGGTTCGGCTATGCTATACCTGAAAGCTTAGGGGGCCGGGGTGGCTCCTTATTACAGGCAGTAGAGGCGATCTCCGCTGTGTCCCAATGCTGCCTGACCACTGGTTTTGTTTTCTGGTGTCAGCGCGTCTTCATTCAATATCTGGCCGCCAGTAATAACACTTATCTACAAAACAAAATTCTACCGGCTGTTCTCAAGGGAGAGATAGCCGGAGCCACAGGACTCTCCAACGCGATGAAGTACCTCGGCGGTATCGAGGAGCTGCGTTTACAGGCAAAGATCGAGGGAGAAAACGTCACTGTTAATGGCTTCCTGCCCTGGGCCTCTAACCTTGACTCCAACGGAGAATTTATAGTGGCCGTTGCCGCTCAAACCACATCTGGAGAAACTCTTATCCTCGCCCTTCCCTCCTTCGCAGAGGGGTTAAAACGGGGTGAAGACCTACAATTATTGGGTTTACAAGCTTCCCGCACCAGTACCCTTGAATTCGATCGAGTTCAGTTATCTCACGACTGGATTATCAGCTTGGAAGCAGCAAAATTTTTACCCTCAGTCCGCCCCTGTTTCTTGCTGTTACAATGCGGACTGGCCCTTGGCATTACGCGTAAATCCCTTGGGGAGACAGAGAAAAGTTTAGGGGGAAAGGCAGCGGTAGCCAGCGATCGTTATTTCTTCGCCCGGGAGCGTCTGACTCGTCTAGAAAAGACAATCGAGCAATTCAGCACCCTAGAAAGCTTCGATCTCGCACGAACACGCCAACTATTCACCCTCAGAGTGGACATTACCCGGTTAGCGGTGGAATCCGTAGGGTTAGAAGCGGAAATTAAGGGAGGAAAAGGCTATTTCCGTAATAGCGACACGGCCCGACGGCTGCGGGAGGTCGCCTTTTTACCAGTGTTAACTCCGAGCCTGATTCAACTGGAAAGAGAGTTACAACGTCAGTCCGCTACCGATAAAATTCTCCCTGGCGAACTCGAGCGAGCGGGGGTGAGAGAATGAGTATCGCCACTGATTACCCCGTCCTCACCCTCAAAAATCTCCATAAACGCTATAAAACCCGCCATGGCTACCGTACCGTTTTTGAGGATATTAACCTACAGGTGCGCTCCGGTGAGGTGGTTTGTTTGCTCGGGGCTAGTGGTTGTGGTAAATCTACCCTCCTTGCTACCGCCGCTGGTTTGCAAAGTGCCGATGGCGGAGAAATACAATTGCACTCACGACCCCTACAAGCACCAGACATCCGCAGCTCGATCGTCTTTCAATCCCCCGCCCTTTTACCTTGGTTAACCGTTTGGCAAAACGTGGCTTTTGGTTTGAAATTAAAGCGGATGCCCCGCCTCGATCATCAGCAATTACGCGAAAGGGTTCACACCGCCGTTAAAAGCGTCAAACTAGAGGGCTTCGAGCGTGCCTATCCTCATCAACTATCCGGCGGTATGGCTCAGAGAGTTTCTCTAGCCCGCGTCCTCGCCCGGCGCCCCTCTCTCCTCCTCCTGGATGAGCCGTTTAGCGCCCTCGACGCGATCACCCGTTTCGAGATGCAAAAACTCCTCCTAGAAGTCATAGCTCTCTATCACAGCACGGTTCTCCTCGTTACCCACGACATCGACGAGGCCCTATTAGTAGCCGATCGAGTTCTTCTCATGGGCCGTCATCCGGTGGGCATCCGCCGAGAATGGACCATCTCGATGCCGAAACCCCGTTTCGAGTCAGCCAAGCTTTTGAGTGATCTACGCCAGTCAATTTTTCAAGAATTAGCCCTTGTCATGACACTGTAAATCCATGAACCTACACCATAATTGTGCTTGTTGCGGCATGAGCCGTCGAGATTTCCTGAAACTTTCGGCACTGTTTACCAGTTCCTTCGGAGCAGCGATCGCCGCCGATAATTGGAATCTCCCCGTTCACGCCAATGCCAACGATCAGCCTGTGAAAATCGGTTATCTACCGATTACGGATGCCGCCCCCCTATTGGTAGCCCACTCGCGAAAACTTTATCAAGCCGAAGGTTTAACTACAGAACAACCGCGCCTATTCCGCTCTTGGGCGCAGATTGTTGAAGCCTTTCTCGCTCGGCAGGTGAACGTTATTCATGTTCTTTTTCCCACCTCGATCTGGATTCGTTACGGGCGCAATTTCCCCGCTAAAATCGTCGCTTGGAACCATACCAACGGCTCAGCCCTCACCGTCCTTCCCGATATTGAAAATCCCAGGGAATTGGGAGGTAAAACGATCGCGGTTCCTTTCTGGTATTCGATTCATAATTTGGTCTTGCAACAACTCTTACAACGTAACGGGCTGAAAATAGTTCGCAAACCCAAGGACGCGCCGATCGCTTCTAACGAGGTTAATCTAGTGGTTCTCCCGCCCCCGGATATGGTATCAGCCCTCGCCAATAAGAGCATCGGCGGTTATATCGTGGCTGAACCTTTCAACGCGGCGGCGGAAAATCTAAAAACCGGTAGGGTTCTCCGTTTCACCGGCGATGTCTGGAAGAATCACGCCTGTTGCGTTGTCTTTGTTCACGAGGAGGATATTAGGCAACGGAAACAATGGACGCAGAGGGTGGTAAACGCCCTCGTTAAAGCTCAACTCTGGTCCCGGAGCAATCGCTCGGAAGTGGCCCGGATTCTCTCTAAAGATGGTGGAAAATATACCCCTCACCCGCTGCCAGTATTGCAACGGGCGCTTACTTACTACGATCGCAATTTCTACAAGAAAGACGGGGCGATCGAGAATCCAGCTTGGCAGGTCAACCGGATCGATTTCCAGCCCTATCCTTTCCCTTCCTATACGGAGGAACTGGTACGCTTGCTCAAAACCACTCAGGTAGAAGGAAATACGGATTTTCTCCAAAAACTGCAACCCCGACAGGTGGCCCGGGATCTGGTGGATGACTCTTTTGTCCGTAATGCCTTGCAACAGGTGGGCGGACCGAAAGCTTTCGGCTTACCGAATAATCTCTCCCGCATCGAGACGATCAAATTTTAAGGGTCCGAACCTATGAAGTCACAATCTTTGACCTCCCCGCCAAGAGCTTTACTACCCTTATGGGGTATGGGTTTTGGATTATTGCTCTGGTGGCTATTTACCAGTCCTCTATGGCACTCAAACCCGATTTTAAATGATTTTTCCCCTGAGCGATCTTTTGTCGCTTTATTACATCTTTTTGTTGGGGGGGAGATTATGCCCCATATCCTCACCAGTTGCCGCCGGGTTATTGTGGGCTTGGTTCTCGCTAGTGCCATCGGTGTGCCGTTGGGGGTATTAATCGGGTTGTATCGCTCCCTTGAATCGGCTTTGTCGGCCCTATTTCAATTTCTACGCATGATTTCGCCCCTTTCTTGGATGCCTTTAGCGGTGATGGTTTTGGGAATTGGTGATCTACCCGTGTATTTTTTGCTGACGGTGGCGGCTATCTGGCCGATCCTTCTCAATACGGCTGCTGGGGTTAATGCGGTTGATCGCTCTTGGTTGACTTTAGCCCGCAGTCTCTGTGCTACCCGAGGGGAAACGGTTTTCCAGATTATTCTGCCTGCGATCCTCTCCCATCTCTTAACTGGTTTCCGTTTGGCTATCGGTATTATCTGGATCGTTCTTGTCCCGGCGGAAATGCTGGGGGTTAGTGCGGGTTTGGGTTATTATATTCTCGATACACGCGATCGACTCGCCTATTCAGAGTTGATGGCAGTGATTCTCGTTATTGGCGCGATTGGTTATCTGCTCGATTGGGGTTTGCGTCTGGCCCATCGCTCTTGGACGCATCAAGATTAGCCTCTTGGTTCGACTATGGGGGAAGTGGGAAGTGGGAAGTCTTGGCGCTTTTCCTTAGTTAAAAGAGCGGGCCAGACGACTAACCCCAGTGTGTAATAACTGTTCCAAGCTTTGGCGATCGCTGATGGCTTGAAGATTGATCACAAAACAGGTTAAACCCAGTCCAAAGAGGATAAAAGTGGGGGCCATAACCACACCAATCATTAACCAAGTGGCGACGTGGAGAAACATGGTGACAGCGAACAACAAAGCTAGGGAAGCAATGGGGAAGATTTGACGGGTAGGACGACCGAAATAGAGAAAAAGAACTGTTAAAAGGGTGGTTACTAAGTTAGCGGGTACTAAAAAGGCACAAATCGAGACGCAATAGTTGCGGGAAAATTCAGCGAGGGTATTAAAATCTATCATTAATATTACTTTACAATTGCCTGAGTCTTAGTACTCTCGATTGTAGCGGAAAATTTACATGATCGGGATGAAGGTGACTAAAGGCTGTGGTGCCATAGATTTTCGAGAGGGAGCTAAAACGAGGATCGGGGTATAGATCCTCCAGTTATAATGAAATCTGGGAAAATGACACCGCCCCATCCCGAAAACTCTCACCCCTTGCTAGGTATAATCGATCGCAGGAAGAATTTTATGAGTAAATTTGTCTTTGTCACCGGGGGAGTTGTCTCCAGTATTGGGAAAGGAATTGTCGCCGCTAGTTTGGGAAGATTGTTGAAAAGTCGGGATTATTCCGTCTCAATTCTGAAATTAGACCCCTATATCAACGTGGATCCGGGTACGATGAGTCCTTTTCAACACGGAGAGGTATTTGTCACCGATGATGGGGCCGAAACCGACCTCGACCTTGGCCACTACGAACGTTTTACCGATACGGAACTCTCCCGTCTCAATAGCGTGACTACTGGCTCGATTTATCAAGCGGTATTGAATAAAGAGCGCCGTGGTGCTTATATGGGGGGAACTGTGCAGGTAATCCCCCATATTACCAACGAAATCAAGGAAAGGATTCTCCGGGTGGCCAAGGATACCAACCCCGATATTGTCATTACAGAAATTGGTGGTACGGTGGGAGATATCGAATCCCTGCCTTTTTTAGAAGCAATTAGGCAATTTAGGAAGGATGTGGGTCGAAATAACGTGGTTTATATGCACGTTACCCTAATTCCTTGGATTCCGGCCGCTAAGGAGATGAAAACGAAACCGACGCAACACTCGGTTAAGGAATTAAGATCGATCGGTATTCAGCCGGATGTGTTAGTCTGTCGTTGTCATCTACCCCTACAACCGGGGTTAAAAGAAAAACTCTCAGCTTTCTGTGATGTACCGGTGGAATCGGTGATTACTGCTCAGGATGCCAGCAGTATCTACGAAGTTCCTCTCAATCTGGAAAAAGAGGGATTAGCGCAACAAACCCTAGAATTATTAAACCTGGGTCCCCGATACCCCCATCTGGAGGAGTGGGAAAATCTCATCCGACAGATGCAATCCCCTAGTCAAAAATTAGAGATAGCTATCGTTGGTAAATATGTGCAATTGGGGGACGCTTATCTCTCGGTGGTGGAAGCCCTTAAACACGCTGCTATTGCCCTTGATAGCGAGATAGAATTGCGTTGGGTAAGTGCCGAAGATGTGGACAATGATTCGGCCGAAGCTCATTTAAGCGGTGTTGACGGTATTGTGGTACCCGGTGGTTTTGGTATTAGGGGAGTAGATGGCAAAATTAAGGCGATCGAGTATGCTAGGGTCAATAATATTCCTTTCTTGGGTCTCTGTTTAGGGATGCAGTGTTCGATTATCGAATGGGGTCGCAATGTGGCCCGATTAGAAAGGGCCAATAGTTCCGAATTTGAAGAGGATACACCGAATCCGGTGATTAATTTACTGCCAGAACAGGCAGATGTGGTGGATTTAGGGGGAACAATGCGCTTAGGTCTCTATCCCTGTCGTTTAAATCCCGATAGTCTGGCTTTCTCTCTCTACGGTCAAGAGGTTATCTATGAGCGCCATCGTCACCGTTACGAGTTCAATAATGCCTATCGTAGTCTCTTTTTTGAGACTGGTTATCTGGTGAGTGGCACTTCTCCCGATGGTCGTTTGGTGGAAATTATCGAACTACCAAAACATCCTTTCTTTATTGCTACCCAATTTCATCCCGAATTTCGCTCTCGTCCCAATAAAGCTCATCCTCTCTTTTATGGTTTCATGAAAGCGGCCCTCAAGGGTAGAGAGGAAAAGTTCTCCCTTATTAGTCAGCATTCGGCTATTAGTTAAGGTTTGCTGGTTCTATTGGCTCAAAATCTGTTTTTTTGGGGGGAAACCCCCGAAAATTTGTCATCTTAACCCCAGTCTGGCCTAGGGTTTTCCGAATTGACGTTGATAAACTACTTCTTCCTTGCCAGATTCCAGTTTAATATCGGAGCGAGGATAGGCCACACATAACAAAGCATAGCCCTCTTTTTGCAGGTCGGGGGATAATCCCATGCCCTCACCTTGTTCGACGCTACCCTGGGAAAGTTGAGCGGCGCAGGTAGTACATACGCCCGCATTGCAAGAACTGGGTAAGTCAATCCCGGCATCGTAGGCCGCCTGTAGTATAGTTTGATCTTCCCTAACTTCGATCGTTTGTATTTTTCCTAAATGAGAAATTTCTACTTTGTGGGTTGTGGTCATAGCTAATGAATGATGCTTTGAACTTCACCTATTTTATCATTCTAGATTGGGGGCTCTTCTGGTTTCTGTGTGGAAACGAGGTCTATACTGATAGTTTTTTTCCAAAAATAGTCCTAAAAGTGTTGCCTAGTAAGCATTTCACGATTCTATAAGCAAAAATTATCGACCCTGGTATGTACTCCCGTCACGAGGGTCTCTAGTTGCGCTTTTCCTACCGGGACTGCCGTGATTAACTTTGTCCAAGCTGTCATCCTTTTAACCACATTATAGCCGCGACTGCGGGCTAACTCATCCAAATGAGCGATCGCACTGTCCACCTCTACCCCCATCACCCGTTCTGACAGGTGTAGGTTTATTACAAAGAGGTGAGCAGTCACACACTCAAGGTGAGAAAATCAAGCTAGAGATTTAGAGGAGCATCGTGAAAGGCAATGCTGAAAAACAAATATCTCAAGCAGTGGTGGTGCATAGTATCAGAGCATCTACCCCATTTGTCAATACCGCAAGCTATCGGATTGGCAACTTGGAGCGGTGGTGATTCGGTAGTAGTGATGGCAGCTTAATCCTTTGCTTTGCTGTGCATTAGACCTCTTGCAAAAGTCTTAAGTCGATCCTTTTACAGCAACATTTTTGAAGATTATCAACTACTAATAAATAATTAACTGAAAGTCCCTCCCATTATTGTTTCTATCGTTTGTTTTCGGATTTATGCAAGAGGTCTAATCTAGGCGTTAAAGTCAATCTAACAATCCGTCGTAACCCACCGCTTTAGTCCACCGAAAGGATGTTTGATTTATGCTGAGAAATAAGATTGATCAGGTTTTGGAGAGGATGTGATGACTAGAATAAAAGCGCCATCCGATCCCCCCCAACCCCCCTTAAAAAGGTAGGGCTGTTTCATTCTCCCATCAGAATATCAAAAGTAAAAGCGATCACTATCAGGTAAAATGGGGAGTGACCGCCAACCTTTCAAATATATGTTGAGCTTAATAGAAAAACTAAAACAAGTCAAGGACTTTCGGAAAGATAAAGGAAAAAGACACCCTTTATGGATAGTATTAGTAGTAATAATACTGGGAACAATGCTAGGAT
>NZ_JAQMSY010000151.1:0-28700 GCF_028329095.1 Microcystis sp. CS-574 | reverse complement strand
GTTAGGGTCTGGTGAAAAAGTTTTTCCTGGGGGTAGGGTGTGGGGTGTGGGGTGTGGGGTGTGGGGTTTTACTCATTTTCATGTGGTCAATTACCTAATTTTCAGGAAAAAAGTCCAGGGATTTTCCCCCCAATCACTCCAAAGGTCGGCACTTTTTGAGGCAAAAAAAGTCTAAAAGCGTTATCCAACAAGGTTTTTAGATTTATTCAGCAAGCCCTAATTAAATCCATCAGGGTGAGCCATGCTCACCCTAATCACCTTAACTAACAGGCAATTAAACGGCTGTCAGGGTTTTTTCTAGAAGTTGTCGGGGAGCTTGAACCAAACCACGACAGTGGATTTCGGCAGAATTATTGGGACTTTCAATTAGTTTAACTTTATCTAATTGGGCCCCTAATTGGCGGATTGGTTCCTCTAATAGTTGAGCGATATGTAGGGCAATATTTTCCGCGGTGGGAACCACTTCGGCAAAGTAGGGAATATCCTTATTTAAAAAAGTATGATCGAAGGGTTCTACTACCAATTCATCGATCGCTTTTTGTAAATCCCCTAGATCCACAATCATACCAGTGCGGGGATCGATTTCTCCCGCCACGGATACTTCTAGGTGATAATTATGACCATGACCGTTTACCCTGGCGCATTTGCCGTAGATTTCCGAGTTTTGTTCCAGGGTTAATTGCGGTAAAGCCAAACGATGAGCGGCACTAAAATGGGTTTTGATGGTTAAAGTTGCTTCCATATCTTTTCCTTGATATTCTGCCCACAATTCGGGGTGTTCAAATAGTTGAATTTTGACCAATGGTAAATAGGGTGCTAATCTTTGCCAGATAACTCTAGCGATATTTTCTGTGGTGGGTAGGGTTTGCTGAAATTCCGGCCAGACTTGATTGAGATAGGAGTAGTCTAATTGACTGGTTATCTCTCGTTTAATTACCTGTTTAACGGTGGAGAGATTCTCCACCATGCCATAAGGATTGAGTTCTTTGTATAGGGAGACATATAATTCGTAATTGTGACCATGACCGGGAAAACGGCTACCAAGACCAAAACGTCTTTGATTTTCGGCTTCGTCCCATTCTGGCAGATAATAGCGATGGCTGGCTGAAAACCGCGCTCGACGATTGATGATGCAATCCATAAATGTGGGCGATCGATGACTTTGTAAAGTTACGTTAAGAGTAACCCTTTCTAGCATAAACCAGTTTTGTCCCCCCCAGCTTGCAGACTGGGGAAAGTTATCCCTCAATTCTGGTATGGTGCGATCGCTGTGAGTCTATATTGAGATTTTGCTATTTTTAAATATTCCGCTAGTTTCTGTTGAATTTTTTTCTTTTTTCTGGGTCTTGTGGCCATTCTAAACTGGATTTTACCCCAATATAAACCTATTTCTTTTTTTAAATGTTTGTGACTTGATAACTACTTAAGTAGATAGGTATTAAAAACTTTCAGATCCCCCCGCCTATCGGCACCCCCCTTATCAAGGGGGGACTAAGGGGGGATCAGAGGCAAAATCCATTTTTAATTTAATTATAACCAGCTACTTATAACACAAAGTCGAGAAGAGCCTCTTAACTTTTTTTGTATCAAAATTACTTGAACGGGAGCATTAAAAGGGGAGAATTACCCCATCAATCTAGACAAAGAAACTATTGACTGCAATAGGGCCGAGCGCCGGTAAAGTACCCGTTAACCCGGTAAGATTAATCACCAAATCATTAGCACTTTGGAAACCCGCCGTACCGTCGTTGATAATTAGGTAAGTAGAAGAACTATTGTCCCGTACTAAAACAGCACTGTTAATTCCGAGAGCTTGATTTCCGGCTGTTGCCCCATTAGCATCGGTAAAGACGTTAGCAACAATGGTGTTAATGTTGGTCGTGGTGCTATCTGTTGCCCGGGTAAAAGCGACAGGGGCATTAATTGCCGCACCAGCTTGACTAAGCAGGTCAATTTTATCAGTACCAATAGCAAAATCCGTAACCTGGTCTAGGGCTGCCGAGGTGGACTGACTAAATTGGAAGATGAAGATGTCTGTCCCCACCCCACCAGTTAAAGTATCGACTCCAGCAGCACCATTGAGGTTATTATTGCCACTATTCCCTGTAATCTGGATTTAAGCCATTACCCGTGCCATTAAGATTACCAGTACCAGTGAGAAGGAGATTTTCCGCGTTGTTAGGAAGGGTGTAGGAAATGGAAGCTTGCACGGTATCGGTTCCCTGGTTGAGAGCTTCAATGACCAAATCCCCGGCATCATTTACCGTATAAGTATCGTTTCCGGCTAATCCAGTCATGGCATCTGCTCCAGAGGTTCCCACAAGGGTGTCCGGACCAGAAGTACCGATAAAGTCATCATTATTGATGCTTCCCGTGGCAGTAGCGGTGGTAATAGTAGCGCCGTTGGTGGGAGTGGAGAGGGTGACGGTAAAGTTTTCGTTTGGTTCTACCGTTGTATCTCCCAAAACGTTAACAGTAATCACTTTACTGGTTTCTCCCGCCGCAAAACTCACGGTTCCTGACGGGAACACTCCTCCGACAAAATCAGTGGCATTAGCAGGATTGCTGCCGCTGCCGGTGCCGGTAACTGCCCAGTTAACGTTATTGGTTCCCGTGGTATTAACCGAACGAGTGACGGTGAAAGTGAAGGCTTTACTGCCACTGTTGCCCTCGGTTTGATTGGCACTGGTGGCCGCAATAGCGAGGGTGGCAGGAGGAGGAGACGGATAATTAGGCGTATTATCAAACAGATTGAGGGACATAGTATAGGTTCCTGTCCTAACGGCATTACCAATACTGCGAGGGAACAGGTTGGGATTAACATCAGCAAACGTCCCAGAAAATGGACGCCCCAGTCCTCCCCATACGGCTAGGTAGTACAGTCCATTAGCCGGCAAAATAAACGCATAGGTACCCGAACCACTCTGGGAAGAATTTTGTATTCTATTGCCATTAGCATTGTATAAAACTCCACCAAAAACCAAATCTGCTAAGTACCAAGGAAAGCCATCGGCTGTAATCTTCCATTCGATGCGATCTCCCGCTCCTCCCTGAAAGCGATAAAAATCCATATCATCTCTCAGATCGGCGAGAAAGTAGTTATCTCCAATGGATCCTGTCAGTGATACGCTGGCATTTCCTTGAGAATTGATTCCCGTGTTGATCGCATTAGCTAGAGTGTCATTATGCTGAGGTCTATTCTCGCGAAACAAGTGCAAGATTTTGAGGGAATCGTGATTCAAAACCTTGCGTTTTCATCGGCCCGCGTTCTGTAGGGGCGAAGCATTCGGATAAAAAATCTACGGTTTCACCGATAGGTTATTGCCCGAATGCTTCGCCCGTACTTTTTGCCGCAAACCCTAGATAGAGTCCTATAGCAGCGGATAAAAGACAGGATTTTCGCCGCTTTTGACCCCTTTTAGAGAGATTCTTCGATCACGGAACCATCTTCTTGCACCCAGGCGAGATTTTTAATCATTCGATCGCGGGCATAGGTGCGAATTTGTGCCTCGCTGCGACCACCTAAATCGATCGCCACCCTCAGATTCGGATCACTGGTGCGAAGGGAGCGAGCTTTACTAAAAGTCGCTATCTGGGCGTTATTACCCAAAGGGATAAGCAACCAGTCGAGGGGGGGAGCTTGGGTGGGTAAAGTCTGCCCTGATAATAAACTTTCGTGCAGTTCTTCGATATTCAGGGAAAAACCGATACCGGGAGCCGATTGGCCCTGGGGATGAAAAACGCCCAATAATTGATCATAGCGTCCGCCCTGGCCTAAAATACTGAGATTTTGCTGGTGATCACTAACCGCCTTAAAAACGATGCCGGTGTAGTAATCAAAGGTTTGAATCAGACTTAAATCGAGAATTAGGGGGAAAGGACCAGAGCGATCAGCATTAAGCAGCTCTACTAGGGATTTAAGGTTATTAACGGCTTTTTGGGCTGATTCTTCCTGGGCTAATACTGCCACTTGTGCGAGGACATCCTCAGGATTACCGCGCAGATGAAATAATTGTCGGGCTTGCTGCCGGAGGATTTCGTTGGGATAGGGAAGATTTTCGAGGCTAACGTAGTCCAGGAGGGCTAAACAGCGTTTCACCTGTTCGCGTAAGGGACCGGGAAAAGGGGAAAGTAGGGAACGAGTCAAACCCGCTTCTCCTAAAATAATCTGCCAGTTAGGGACGGCCAAACTATCGAAACAGTCAGCCAAGAGCAGTAAAATCTCGGCATCAGCTAGTAAACCGCCAGAAAAGAGCAGTTCTACCCCTGCTTGATAGAATTCCACTTGACGACCGTGATAACCGGCGCTAGGGCGACGAAAAACGTTGGCCCGATAACAGAGACGTTGGGGATAGGACTCCCCACTCATGCGGGAGACGGCACTACGGGCAATGGAAGCGGTTAATTCAGGGCGTAATCCCGATAGTCCTTGACTATCCCCGTGGAGTTGGATCACGGTGCTGGGATCGATCGTACCGCCTGCGGTGAGGGTATCGAGCCATTCAATGGTGGAGGTGACGATCCTTTGATAGCCCCAACGCTGAAAGACAGACTGAAGGCGATCATTAATCCAGCCTTTTTGGGTAACTTCTAGGGGTAATAAATCCCTTGTCCCCGCCGGGGGTTGATGAATCATGGGAGTTTGCTAATCAAAATCGGTGGCACTGGTCAGTCCTATTTCTTTTTACCACCAAATCGAGACCAAAAACCGCCCTTGCGCTCTCCTTCCTCTTTTTGTCCTTTCTGGTCTGGCATTTCAGTATTAGAATTAATTACTTTATCTAGTTCCCGTTTGCTCCTAATCACCGTCGCATCTTTGGGGTTGGTTTGCCAAGCGCGATTAATATGAACCCGGGCCATGGATAGTTGATTTTGTCGCAGGTAGGCTAAACCGATCAGGGCGTGACAGATGCCATTATCCGGTTCTTGCCGCAGGGCATCGCGCAATTCTCGCAAAGCTTGGGCGGGGTTATTTTCGTCAAGAGAAGCTTGGGCGCGGCGAATATAGGCTTCTAGGGGCGATTCCTTCGCTTTAGCTGGGGCTGCCGTGGTGACAGCCGCGACCACTAACTCGGACTGGTTAGTATTGCCCTGGGAGATAAAGACTTTCGGGGTGGTTTTCCTGTTGCCCCTACCTTCGGTTAAGATCAGATAAACCAGATTGAGTTCACTGAGTTGGGCGATTTTCTGATAGGTATTTTCCAGGGCGGTATATTGATCGATCGCCAAAGATTGCAGGATTTTTTGATAGGCTAATTCGTAGTTGGCGCTAGATTGGGCTAGTTTTCTGGCTGGTTCGCTACTGATGGTGATTTTACTCAAATCTCTCCCCATTGCCTTGCCCATTTGTGCTAAAACAAGGCGAAATTCTTCGCGAGATAGATCGTGGCTCAGATGTTCGTAGGCGGGGTTAACTAATTTTGCCAGTAACTGATGAGCCTGTTCCTTTTCATCGGGGGTGTAAGTGCGACAGGTATCAGGATGGAGTTTATAGGCGATTTTTAAGTAACGCTGGCGAATCTCCTCCTGTTCGGCATCGATCGAGACTCCTAAAATAGCGAAGTGATCGATTAAATCATATTGAAATAATCCCTGGGAAATTGGAAAAGTCATAGAGAGTATCCTAACTTTAATCAAAATGATAATCGCATTAAAACTGAAAGCTCCAAGAGGCCGCTTTTTGCAGAGCTTGGCTTAAGGGGGTGTGAATCTGTCCGTTAGTAGCCAGGATTCGCCCCGTTTCTATCAAAAAAGGACTCTCATCGTAGGCGCTAATTTTACCCCCAGCTTCTTCGATCAGAATAACTCCCGCGGCCAGATCCCAGGGATTAATCCCTCGTTCCCAATAACCATCTAAGCGCCCACAGGCCACATCGGTTAAGTCGTTGGCAGCGGAACCGCTGCGGCGTACCCCTTGGGTCAGATGGGTCAAATAACAGAATTCGGCATAATTATTATCGGAGGTTTGACAGCGATCGTAGGCAAAACCCGTCACCAGTAAACTTTTTTCTAGTTCACCGGTCCGGGAGACATGGATGGGACGACGGTTCAGGGTGGCCCCCAAACCCTGGGCTGCCCGAAATAGTTCCTTTCTAAAGGGGTTATAGATGACTCCCACTGCTGCTTTCCCTGCGATCAGTAGTCCGATGGAGACGACGGATACGGGATAACCGTGGGCATAGTTGGTGGTTCCATCGAGAGGATCGATCGCCCAGAGATAGTCGCTATCGGTCCCTGGCAGTTTTCCCGATTCTTCCGCTAAAAACCCGTGTTTGGGAAAGTGACGGCCAATAATTTTGAGAATTTCTGTTTCCGCTCGACGATCTATTTCCGTCACTAAATCGCCCGATCGCCCTTTTTCTTCTATTGTCTCGATTTTACCCCAATTATCGAGGATAATTGTTCCCGCCGCTAGGGCGGCTTCGCTGGCAATGTCTAAGTATTTTTCTAATTGGCTGCTGGTATCTAGCACGATTAATCCCTAATCTATTCCTCATCTAAGGGTAAACCAAAACGCACTTTCCCACGAGCAAAAAAGCGACCGAATTGCAGTTCATAGACTTCATCTTCGTCTTGGGTGGCTACTTCCATATCGCCACGGGCATAACTGACACAAAGTAAAGCATAACCTCTGGCTTTTAATTCCAGCGATAGTCCGATCGCTTCTGGTTGATGGATATCTCCTGATAATACCCTGACCGCGCAGCTGGTACAAGCTCCATTGCGACAGGAAAAGGGTAATTGATAGCCCTGTTTTTCCAGACTGTGGAGTATATAGTTATCCTCAGGAACGGTGGTGGTAATTTTTTCGCCCGTCTGACGATTGTTAACGGTGATTTGATGATATTTAGTCATAGTTTAGTTAGGCGGAAATTAAAGCTGTAATTCTAGATAGTTCTGAATTTAGGGGCTATTTTGGTCAGCCGTCTTGATTATATCATAAATCATTGCTCAAATAGTCATCATAATCTCTATAAATGCTTCCTGACAAAGGGGGGCGGTTTTCGGGGAATTTGCCTAAATCTAAGAATCTCCTACCATCATCTTTAATCCTCAAAAATCTACGCGCTTGAGATAGGCGAAAAATCAGCATCTTTTCTTAAATTACAATGAAGTTGATTAATGTTTAAGAGTCCTCACAAAACGTTTAGGAGAGAGAGACTTATAAGGTTTCAGGCTGGGAATAGATTGACGCACGATTTATCTATTTGAAAAGATTGGTTACAATTTTGTAAATCTCTCCTAAGGATTTAGCCTGTCTCTTAATACTGCATTACTCAGTTATTATCAATTACAAGTCAGCATCAAATCAGGTTATGCTCGATGATCCGATGTATAGGAGAAACACTGTTTAGTTTTCCTTTCCCCTTGACAAAGTGACATTAATCAGCTACAATACGAGTCAAACCATTTGTTAAGAAATTATAATGTTAAAAATAGCTGCTAAAAGACTATTAAATTCTTGGGGTTTCGCTCTATATAAGACCAAGTATTTACCCTTTGGGTGTGATTATAAGGAAGATATTAATAGACTCTCTCCCAATTTAAAAGTAGAGATCATCTTTGATGTGGGAGCTAATTTAGGACAATCGGCACTTCACTATCGTCAAAAGTTTCCCCAAGCCAAGATATATTCTTTTGAACCAGTCACCAAAGCCTTCCAAAAACTACAAGCCGCTACCAGCAAAGATACTAACATTTTTTGCTATCAATTAGCTCTTACAGATCGAGATGGACAAGAAGAAATAGTTACCATAGGGACGAAAGAAACCAATTCTTTGAAAGCAAAACCTGATCCCTCTTTATCCCTACAAAATGATCAAACAGTGGAACTATTTACTTTAACAAAATTAGATAGCTTTCTCGAAAATAATCTGGTTAATGTTGAATACATAGACATTTTAAAAATAGACACAGAGGGTTTTGAAATTCCAGTTTTACAAGGAGCATTAAATACTTTAAAAGCGGGAAAAATTCGCTATATATTTGCCGAAACTACTCTCCGGAATAAGGATAAAGATCATACTAATTTTTTTGAATTGAAAAAGTTTTTAGAACCTTATAATTTTAATCCAATAGGTTTCTATGATTTAGTTCCGTATTGGGGTGGCGGTAATGCGATAGACTATCTAAATGTTTTATTTAAACGTTGGGATAATCAATCATAATTGAGGAAACTATTACTTAATCTCTTTTAATCTAACTGCACCGTCGATAATTGAGATTTCCTGGGAGCCAATTTGCATGATCGCATCTAATCCCTTGCCGATAATTTTAACTGCTGGGGGACGACTTTTCTGCACGGTCATCAGTAGAAAAAACTCCTCGCTACCCGTGGCTAAAATGCGCTCACCTGTATTAGTTTTCTCGACTCTTAAAGTCACGGGAGTGATAAAAGTTCCCTGCATATTTGCCCCATTTTGAGTGATAATAAAACTACCTAACAAAAGGAGATATTTTTATATTAAACAAGCAAGGGGAAATATCAGGTATTCCAGGAAGAATAATTTCCAAATAAATTGGTAAAATCGGCTGATTTCGCTTTTATCTTCTAAATTTACTCCGCGACTACGCCACCAAAGAAGAACAAGTAGGAGCAGATGGGCGACAATGGCCAGAGGAGAATTAATTCCCGTTATTCCCAAGAGACCGACGACAATCATACCTGCATAACACAGAGAAATTGTCAAGAGGGAAATTGTTAAGATTTTTTCTGGGCCGAGCAGCAGGGTAAAAGTGGTAATTTGGTAAATGCGATCGCCTTCTAGGTCAGGAACATCCTTGAAAATAGCGATCGCAACGGTGAAAACGAGAACAAAAGCGGTTAAAACCCAGACTGAGGGATAGATAGACTGATTTTGATTAATAACTGTGTTGTAGTGGCGAAAAAGACCTAAATTAACGATGACACCCCGGACGGTAAAAATACAGAAGGCTGCCCAGAGGGGAAAGCGTTTTAACCGCACTGGTGGCAAGGAATAGGCAGTACCGATGAGTAAACTAATCCCCACGGTGATTAACAGCCAAAAACCACCGATAAAAGCCAGTATGATTGCTAAAATACCGCTAAACCCCACGATCAACCCGCCTGTTAACCGAGAAAATTCGCCCTTGGCTAGGGGAAGATGGGGTTTATTGATTTTATCGATGTCGATGTCTTCCAACTGATTTAAACCGACGATATAGACATTACCCGCAAGACAAGCAGTCCAAGTGAGCAATAAAACCGACCAATGGCTAAAAAAATCGCTAATATTGCCTAAAGCAATCAAATACAGACTTAAAACACTTAAAGAAGTGCCGATAATTGTATGGGGACGGGAAAATTTCCAGAGACTCCCTAACCGGTCGAGAAAGTTAGGCCGGGGATGGTTAACTGGAAGAAAAGGAGCTTGATTCATAAAAAAAAATCAATCCTAGGACAAGTAATCTGTTAAAATAATAATCCAGACTCAAACCCTGTGGAGAGGTGGCAGAGTGGTTGAATGCGGCAGACTCGAAATCTGCTTTAGGGTCACACCTAACGTGGGTTCAAATCCCACCCTCTCCGTTGAACTGATAACTTATAACTTAGTGCTGTCGTTAAGGAGCTTAAGGGATGTAGCGTTGTCCTGGGTGGTTTCCGCAAGAGCAAAAGCTTTTCTAATCTCCTTAACTTCTTCACTTTTTCATGGCCAGGGTCAAACCATCACCAATAGGAATAATACTGATATTGACCCGTTCATCCTGCTGAATTTTGGCATTAAGGGAACGGATAATTTTGGTGCGATTATCATTGCTATCGGCCGTCGCTACCCGTCCTGACCAAAAAACATTATCAATAGCGATAATTCCGCCGCTTCTGACCAATTGTAACGCCTGTTCGTAGTAGCAATCATAATTACTTTTATCGGCATCGATAAAGACAAAATCAAAACTATTACTTTCTCCCCCGGCGATTAATTTATCTAAAGTCTCCAGGGCCGGGGCAATTCTTAAATCGATTTTATCGGCGACACCGGCCTGCTGCCAATAACGGCGGGCTATACTGGTATATTCTTCGCTCAGATCACAGGCGATGAGCTTGCCTTGCGGGGGTAAAGCTAAGGCTACCACTAGCGCACTATAACCGGTAAAAACCCCTATTTCTAGGGCTTTTTTCGCCCCGATCGCCTGTACCAAAAAAGCCATAAACTGACCTTGTTCGGGGGCAATCTGCATGACTGCCAGGGGTTGAGAGGCAGTTTCTTGACGTAATTGAGCTAAAATCGGAGATTCTCGCAGACAGATAGATTGATAATAGGAGTAAAATTGTCGATCGAGTCCAAGAGTTTGATTAGCCATAAAAAAATTGCTAAAGAATAGAGTTATCGGGTAAAATTCTGGGTAATCTGAAGCTAGAGAGAGCGCATTGGTTAACCAAACAGGAAGACTTGGCAGGAAGGAAATCATGATGAAACCCGACTCGGATCATTTCTTTAACGAAGATCTCGAACAGTTGTTAGAGAGTTTAGAAGACAAAGACACCGAGGGTAATGAGGCTCTAGACGAACTGAGCTTTTTATTTGAGCAGATTTCCCCGCCTGCGGCGAGGTATGGGGCTTCTCTTGACCAAACCCTGTCTTTCTTGCCCTTAGAACAGGAATTAGAGGAACTTTTTGGCGATAGCATCAATTGGGAAGAAACCGCCACTAATGATCTTCATTCTACCCGTGGGACTGCTGCCAAGTCAGAAGCCGAAGATTGGGATGATCTGGAATCGCTGCTGCTAGAAAATGCAACAGTCCAGGACTCAGAAGCAATTATAACCATCAGCAACCCGAATTTTTACGACAGCCTCGAAGACTTAGAAGCTTTTCTGGAAAAACCCACTCCACCGGCGCAATCGCTACTGCCAGACATCTTTGAATCCCTAGAGGTCTTCCTCTGGGAATCCACAGCAGGGGAGCCTCTGGCCGCGACAGAACCTCTCCAACGGTTAGAATCACTGGAAATTGCCACGGAAAGCTCCCCAGAGCCTGAATTCAAGGATTTAGAAAAACTCCTCGAAGAAACCAATCCACCGGTTGGGTTAAATAACCTGCGTCCCCTTGTTGGTAAAGCTTTTGAACAGACGATGCGGGTGCCGATCAAACAATTGGACAACCTCAGCAATCTGATCGGGGAACTGGTGGTTAAACGCAATCGCCTTGAAAAGGAACAGGATCGCCTGCGTCTCTTTTTAGATAATTTGCTAACCTGCGTCCAAAATCTCAGCGATGTGGGCGTTCGGATGCAGGAGCTCTATGAAAGAAGCCTCCTAGAAGGGGCTTTACTGGCTAGTCGCAATGCTGGCGGTGCGATCGGTTATGGTGGAGTTCAGGGAAAAAATCAGGGCAATTCGGCTATGACTGGGGAACTAGATGCCCTAGAGATCGACCGTTTTACCGATTTCCATTTATTATCCCAAGAGATGATCGAATTGATCGTGCGCGTGCGAGAATCGACCTCTGATATTCAATTTGTCGTCGATGAAACCGATCAGGTGACGCGCAGTCTGCGACAGGCTACCACCCAACTACAGGAAGGGATGACCAAATCGCGCATGGTTCCCTTTAGTCAAACTGCCGATCATCTACCCCGGGCAATTCACGATATTTCCCTGAAACTGCACAAACAAGCCAAATTAAAAGTGGAAGGAGGGGGTGTTCTCATCGATCAGATGATCCTCGAAAATCTCAATAGTCCCATGATCCATCTGGTCAACAATGCGATCACCCACGGCATTGAATCACCCGAAGAACGCCTGGCCAAAGGCAAACCCGTCCACGGTACGATCTCGGTCCGGGCATTCCTACAGGGCAATCAAACCGTGATCACCGTTAGTGATGATGGGGCCGGTATTGATGTTAATCTGGTTAAACTTAAGGCGATCGAAAAAGGCCTGATCAGCGATCGGGAAGCTCAAAACCTCAGTACCCAAGAATTCTATGAAATTCTTTTTCATCCCGGTTTTAGTACCAAAGATCAGGCCGATGATTTTGCCGGTCGTGGGGTGGGTTTAGATGTGGTGCGTACCAGTTTAATCGATGTGCGCGGGACGATTACTATTGACTCGGTACTGGGCCAAGGAACCACTTTTACCCTCCGTTTACCCCTAACCCTGAGTATCTGTAAGGCCCTCTGTTGTGTTAGTAATCATGCTCGCATCGGTTTCTCCATGGACGGAGTGGAAGATGTGAGGGATTTCCAGGCCAGGGATATCCAAATGGATCGGGAGGGACGGCGCTGCGTTTTCTGGCAAAACACTTTACTACCTTTCCAACCCTTGAGCGATTTGCTTTCCTACAATCGACAACTTAGTCGCGGTAGTTTTTACACCGGCAAACAGAGGAAGGACTCTTTTGCGATCGTGATCCTGCGCGGTGGTAATAATCTCCTCGCGGTACAGGTGGATCGAGTGATCGGGGAACAGGAGATCGTGATCAAACAGATCGAAGGACCGATTCCGAAAACGGCTGGGATTGCTGGGGCGACGGTTTTAGGCGATGGTAGGGTGATGCCCGTCGGCGATGTGTTAGAGTTGATCGACATCGCCAGCGGTCGTCTGCGTATCGATAACGGTGGTCTTTGGCGCCAATCCGTACCGCCTGTAGATATGGAAATTAGCCAAAAATCCGAGGCTATGGTTCTGATTGTCGATGATTCGATTACTGTTCGGGAATTGCTCTCTTTAAGCTTTAGTAAAACTGGTTATCGTGTGGAACAAGCTCGGGATGGTCAAGAAGCTTGGGAAAAATTACGCGGTGGTTTGCCCTGTGATATCGTTTTTTGTGATATCGAGATGCCCCGCATGAATGGCCTGGAATTACTGTCTAATTTGCAAAAATACCCCCGATTAGCGACGATTCCCGTGGCTTTGTTGACTTCCCGAGGCTCGGAACGTCATCGTCAGGTGGCGGCGAAATTAGGGGCCAGTGGTTATTTTACCAAGCCCTACACGGAAATAGATTTACTCTCGGCAGCTGAAAGAATGATTGCGGGGGAAGTATTACTAGCTAATAGTATTAAAGCGACCTCTAATCAGCTTTCATCCTCCGATACAACGATTATTGATAGTGATCCCGCTAATTTGTTAGCACAATCGAGTCCTCTCGTCTTGATTGTCGATGATTCGTTAATAGTGCGGGAAATGTTAGCGATTTCTTTGGTTAAAGCTGGTTATCGCATTGAACAGGCCCAGGACGGTTTAGAAGCATGGGAAAAATTACAGGCCGGATTAGCTTGTGATCTGATTCTCTGCGATATCGAAATGCCTCGCCTGAATGGCTTAGAATTACTCTCTCGTCTGCAAGAGGATGAACAACTTCAGGGGATACCAGTGGCGATAATTGCCTACCAAGGGACGCAAAAAATGCAGCATCTTGCCGCCGCTAAAGGGGCAAAAGGTTATTTTGTCAAGTCCTATATTGAGGATGTTTTACTTTCAGCAGCCCAACGTTTAATCGCTGGTGAGGTATTAATCCAGAAAGAAAGTTCCGTGGATTAGCTGAGGTTCAGTAGCTGGTTATAATCAAATTTAAAATGGATTTTAGGTTCGATCCCCCCTGCTCCCTAGGGTTGATTCATTTAAATTAAGTACAACTGATGCTAAATTCAGTTATTAAAAACTGATTATTTATTCTCCGTTTTGCCTGAGTGCCTCTCTTGATATGTAGTCCATACTCAACGGATTTAGTATGATAAGCATTTCAGGACTCAGGAAGAAAGTATGGGGAAAATAGGCCAGCAATTCTAAATTTGCCCTGTAATAAGGCTTTTGGGAGTTAGTTCGCATAATATGGGGTAAAATTCAATGGGATGGCGAATTTCATTTCACGAGTCTTCGGTCTTCTGACGTGATAGTACACCCAAAGTTGCCCCAAAAATCCCCCTTTAAAATGTTCTTTAAATCCCTAAAAGGCTTGCTGTGTCTAAAACTGAGAATTGCTGAGGATTTTGCCGATAGCTTGCAGATGTTCTTGTAATTGCAGTTCTTCTTGAGCATTGATGATGCCTACATCTGGTATGGTTAGTTTAGAGCTAATTGTCCTCTATCTCCCTCTTCCTAGCCATCAGTATTTATACTCATTACATATCTGGGATGCTCCCCGTTGAACAAGCAATTTCCGATAGTGATAGGTCAAGAATCCCCCGTCACAGCGCAGCTTGACGGTGGGAGTATGTCAACTATTCTGATTGTTATTTGTGGGGCAACTGCCACAGGAAAATCCAGTTTAGCCCTACAATTGGCCGAAAAGTTTAATTCAGTAATTCTCAGTGCCGATTCCCGACAAATCTATCGAGAATTTAATATTGGTACTGCTAAACCTAGCTTAGAAGAATGTCAGCGGATTCCCCATTATCTAATTGATATTTGTGATCCTCAAGATAATTTTACCCTAGCACAGTACCAAGAACAGGCTGAGAATTTAATCAGCAATCTCCACTATTCTCCTCTGTTTTTGGTCGGTGGTACGGGACTTTATATCAAGTCCATTGTCAAAGGTTTAAAAATACCGAGGGTTTCTCCTCAAGCGGATTTAAGACGGCAATTACAAGCTTTAGGGCAATCCTATCTTTATCAAATTCTGACGCAGGTAGATGAAGAGGCCGCTAAAAAAATTCATCCCCATGATCAGGTCAGGACTTTACGCGCTTTAGAGGTTTTTTATGTGACAGGAAAACCTATCTCTAGTCAGCAGGGAGAAAATCCCCCCACTTATCCAATTTTACAAATTGGTTTAGACTGTTCCCCAGAAAGTTTAGACAAGCGGATCACTGTTCGTACTCATCAAATGATCACAAGGGGATTAGTAGCAGAGGTGCAGAATTTGGGGGATAAATACGGTTGGGATTTGCCACTTTTGCAGACTTTGGGTTATGCAGAGATTAAGCAATATCTCCTCGGAGAAGTTTCTTTAGAACAGGCGATCGATCTAATTATCCTCCACACCCGTCAATTTGCCAAACGTCAGCGCACTTGGTTTCGTGCCGATGCTAATATTGTCTGGTTTCCCGTCGATAAAGAAAATTTATTGGAATTGGTGGAACGAAAAATTATTTTGTTTCTTGAGGGGTTGTCAAGGCCCGATATAAAAACACATCATCCTGATTAACGATTAACTGAAAGTTCTCATTTTGATTCAGTTTATTTAAGTGATCATCAATTAGTTCTGGTGAACTAGACCAACCGGGATGACGGCGATCAAGTAGAATATAATTAAATTGATTTAAATCTAGGGATTGGGAACCTTTGATAGCTAATTTAATCATTTCCCGATGGGTAAGATGGGGGGCAATTCTAGAAGTAGTCAAGACACTGTCACTGGTGGTAATTTGGGTAAGAGCTTTTTGGGTGGCGGACCAAGTATCGAGGGAATTTAAATACAGTGACCAAAAATAGCCGTATTTAGCTAGGGCAAGAAAGGCAATAGTTGCCCAAGTAATTATCCATTTAGGTTTTTTTAACCAGTTACCATTATGGGCTAAAGTGGCGATAACCGCTAGAAATAAAAAGGGCAAAATTGGCAGGGAATATTGAGTGGTTAAGTTTTTTTGTGGGGCATGATCTGCTAATAAATTTAAAGCGATTGCGGGAATAGCGGCAATTATTGCGGTAGAATAGCGCCAAGATAAACCCCAAACTAAGGGAATAATTAATAGGATGAGGTATTCTAGATTATTGCCAGTAAAGATTTTTCCTAAGACAAGATCGGGTTTGAGGAAAAGATTAAAGATAATTGCTGGCAAACTATCTCCTAGATAACTATATCGAGAATCAGCCATTTCAATAACTGCTGATTTTCCTGTCAGGAGAGGGATTAATAATTTCGTGGTGATAATAAACCAAAGAATGCCGCTAATCATGGCAATTATTCCGGGGATTTTTTTCTTTTCCCAGAGAAGTAACCAGATACCCATTCCCAACAATGTTAAAGAGAGAATTGCTTTACAACCGAGAATAATAATAATTCCTAGACAAAATCCCCAGAGATTATTTAATCTTGCCGCTAAAACCGTCCAAAAAATGGCTGGCACTGCGATAACTTCTGGATGAAAATCAAAGAGATTAACGTTAAAAATCAGGGGATAGAGCAGATAAACTAAGGCTAATGTATAAGCTTGTTTTTCTTTTAATCCCGCTTGTATTGCCAATTGCCAGAGGGGAAAAACGGCAAGGGAAAGGGAAAAAGCTTGCAAGAAAAGCAGCCAATAAACGCTAGGATAAATTTTATAAAGTAAGGCTATAGGATAGAGAATAAAAGCGATATGATCGCCTAAGATATGGTAGCCAACAAAAGATATAATCGGTGGTTTAGCTTGAGAAATTAAGTAAACTCCCTGATCGAACCAACCAAGATCAAGAGCATTAGATTGAAATAAAATATGTCTGATAGCACTGCAAATAAACAGGATTATTGTAGCGCAACCAATTAACCAAAATAAATCATTCTTTTTGTGCATAATCGTTAAATTTTACTGGGATCTTTCGGGATTATTACGACAATACTGCCAAGTATCTCTAAAATAAGAAGCAACTTCAGTAAACCATGCTTTAAAAATATTTCTGTTCTCACTGGTGACGATAACCCCATTAATAAACTCTTGCCATTGGGGATCATTAGCGGGAAGAATAAAACCATAATAATCACAATTTAAAGGATTGGGGGGTATAAGTTGATAATCTTTTCCTAGGGATAAACCGAGAATGACAGCTTCTCCAATTAGCAGAATCCCATCACTAGCAAAAGCATCTATTCTATTCCTTCTTAAACTTTGAATACCTCGCAGTCTTCCCGTCACTCCTTGAAATTCTTGATAGGTAGCAAGAGGATATTTTTGTCTTAATAATTCTTGAGTGGTGGTATCTCGCAAAACTCCAATACTTATACCTTCTAAGGACGAAGAAAAGTTAAAATTATTCTGATTATCACTCCGAACTAAAAACTGAGTTCCCGTCACAAAAAAAGGCCGAGAAAAACTGACACCATCAGGTATATTTTTTCTGATACTATTTGGACCACACTCAAAATCAACGGTTTTATTTTCCAATAACTGGAAGCGATTAAATAAAGTCGATTTATAAATTTTGACACTGATGATTTGGAGGTTTAATTTGTGCTTGAGTTCTTCTCTAAGCAATTGGATAAAATCTAAGCACAATCCCTGCAAATTATTATTACTATCTCGATAGCCAAACGGAATGGCATCTTCTCTCATCGCTACTTCTAATAATCCCGTGCGTTTAATTTTTTCTAGCACTGTTTCAGATTTAGCTGGGAGAGTAGCAAAAACATTAGATAAAATAACGAGAGTAAGAATGATTAATTTCATGGTTTTTGCCGAGATTATTTAAGATTTGTTATGGACTTAATCCCACTGATCTAAAATGTCTTTGAATAATAATTCATCTAACCATGTTTTTACTACCACTGTCAAAGGTAAAGCCAATAATAAACCTAAGATGCCAAACATTTGAGCGAAGAAAATTTGAGCGATTAGGGTAATCGCCGGTAGTAAAGATACCTGTTTAGCCATGACAGTGGGTGTCAATAAATAACTTTCGACATTTTGGATAATAAAATAGAGAATCAGAATAGCGACAATTTTCCAAGGTGCATCGATAACAGCAATGAGGATCGGAAAAATCACACTAGCAGTCGGTCCGATATTAGGGATAAAATTGAGCAATCCTGCTAGGATAGCATGAACGAGAACTAGATTAATTTGTAGAACCAAAAGACCGAACCCACTTAATAATCCTACCATAGTTGAACTAATGGCAATTCCCAACAACCAATTACCTAAACCCGCTTCCGATAGGGTCAGAATTTCCTCAGCACGACGACGATAGAAGTTAGGAAATAATTTTAAGAAAGCTTGTCGATAGGGTTGGGGGTTGGCTAACATCATCATTGCTAACACCAGCACGAATAATAATTGCAAAATTGCCGCAACCGAGTTAGAAAAGAAAGTAAAAAAGTTACTAAAAACAAAAGTTCCTAAAGGTTGTAACTGCTGGACTAAATCAGTTAAATTAGGCAGGGATGGCAACCAATCAAATTGAAATTGTTGTCGCCATTGAATCGAGTTATTGCGGACTAAATTCCAAGCTTGCGGTAAAAGTTCAATTAATTTTTGAAACTGTTCGATAAAGGGGGGAACAATAATTATAACAAATAAAATCGCAATTCCCAGACTCGTCAGCAGGGTAATTAAAATAGCCAAACCCCTTTTAATACCTAATCTCTGCAATCCTTTCACACATCTATTTAAGGCTACGGTAAACACGATCGCCATAAAAATCAATAATAACAGCTGTCGAATCTGCCACAATACATAAAGAGCCATTATTAAACAGATAAACCCCAACCACTGACCAAATTTCACGACCTTAATTTATCCTATCGGGACAAATTTTATCATACAGCAGTCCGCCGTCAGTGGTCAGGATTCAGGATTCAGTCTTCGGGAGATTATTTTTATTTATTCTCTCCATCTCCCCATTCCCCCCATTCCCCCACTTCCCACTTCCCCACCTCCCACTTCCCACTTCCCCTTTCAAATCAGCAACGCCTTGGCTTCTCTAGGATGATATTCTAGGAGTTAATCTTTATGTAAATCCGTTGTCACAGAGGGAGCTAACTCATGCAAGTAAATAATCTCGGCTTTATCGCTAGTATCCTATTCGTCCTAGTCCCCACCGTTTTCCTCTTGATTCTGTTTATCCAAACCAGAGAGGAAACCGAGGGTTAAATTCCTTCCCTATCCAGGGTAAGCGCATCTTAACAAGCCTTGACAAAATGAACTTTATGTGAGTTGCTTACCCAGAGAGCGATTCAGGCATCTTTGAGGAGAATTGGCCATCTCAATTGTTGGGCAAAAATCGACCCATTTGGTCGATTTCCTAACTATTTTGATTGACTGGTATCACTTGAAATGCCCATGCGGATCACAAAATTGGCCAATTGTCAATAGCGTTTGAGATGCTCTCACCCTGCTTCCCTATCCCTATTCTTCCTAAAAACCCCGGTGATTTCTGGAAGTCATGCGGGGTTTTTCCCTTGAATTAGGGGAAAATGCCAGTTTCGTCACCTGATCCTAAATCCGCTGAGTATAGGCTACTTATGAGGACAAGCACTTATGCAAGAGGCAAGAGGCAAAAGGGTGAATAAATAAAGTGATTTCTGATCAAGAAGATACCTGATAAGTAGTTGGAAAAAAGTAAAGTTAACTGTGGGGTAAGGAGTCGGTCGTCGGTCGTCAGTAAGAATTACGGCAATTTACATTTCTTAAGATAGACAACAGAATTTATGTCCGACTACTTAGTAACCATAATTGAGAAAGTTTGTGCCGCTTAAATAAAGAGGTTTTGATAACCAAATTAAAGCATATCTAAAGAGTTTTGAGTTAAAAGTTAAACTTCAGGTTTTCATTTAGAACCAATTCACTAATTAACTAATTTTTCCCAAAAAATTAGTTAACTCGCCATTATAACATATAAGTAGGTAGGCGTTAGAAGTTGTCATACACCCCCCTTATCAAGGGGGGCAGGGGGGATCCCCCCGCCCATCGGCACCCCCCTTATCAAGGGGGGCAGGGGGGATCGAACCTAAAATCCATTTTTAATTTAATTATAACCAGCTACTTAACTAATTTTCAAGAGTTCTATAATTCATAATTCCCACTCCCAACTCCGGCTCTCCCTTTTGCTGAAGAAAAACCCCACGGTTATAGAAATCTTGGCGGAAAAGTCTCTACAACCAGGTTTTTCTAGGAATATTAGGAAAGGAGATTGCCGCGACTACCGTTAGGAAGAATAGTTTCTTCAAGGGAAGCGGAAAGAAGATTATTTTCGGTTAAAATCGCCCCGATTAAATTAGCTCGTTTGAGATTAGCTCGTTTAAGATTGCTTCCCACTAAATAACTCAAGAGTAATCCCGCTTGGTGTAGATTAGCACCGGAAAGGTTAGCGGAGGCTAAATTAGCGCCGAGAAGATTACAACCGGTTAAGTTAGCTTGGCGAAAATTGGCTTTATTCGCGTCAGTTTTGCTTAAATCGGCACCGGTTAAGTTAGCTCCCTCAAAATCACTACAATTGAGGTTAGCTCCCGTCAGATTAGCTCCTTCTAGGTTAGCATAACGTAAATCCGCCCCGCGTAAATCCGCCCCGCGCAAATCGGCATAGCTGAGGTCGGCGTATTGAAGGTGGCAGTTTTCCAGATTAGCTTGATAGAGATAGGCTCGAATTAGGTTAGCCTCTTTTAAGTTAGCATGGCTAAGATTAGCAGAGCTAAGAATAGCACGAGTGAGAATAGCCCGTTTTAGGTTAGCTTTCTCCGCCATGGCATGGGTTAAAGTGGCTGAGGTGAGATTAGCCGCTTCCAGATTCGCCTTGAACAGTTGGGCAAAAAGTAGGCTACTGTGAATTAAACAGGCAGAACTTAAATCAGCCTTTTTCAGAACAGTATTACTCAAAATTGCGCCGCTTAGGTTACTTTGGTGCAAATTTGCCCCAGAAAGAGCGGCTTTAGTCAGGTTAGCATCGATAAGACAAGCTTTGCTTAAATTGACTTCTTCTAGGTCAGCAGCCTTGAAATTAGCGTTAATTAAACAAGCTTCGGTTAAATTGGCTTGTCTTAAGTAACTATGACTTAGGTTAATCTGGTTTAAACACTGTCTCTTTAAATTGACTCTGCTAAGTCTGACTTCCGCAAAGTTGCGTTCACCTCGATTATACAGTTCGATTAGATGCTCACGATCGATTAAGGCATTGCTACTCATAAAATAACTAAATTGTCCTGGAAGGTGATTTCCAGAGAATTGGTTGGGGAAAATTACTGATCATGAAGTCGATCTCTAAGATTAGTACAGGGAGCGACTGGGGATTTTTGCGAATAAATAGAAATTTTCAACCAATTATGGGCTTAAAATCCCTATTGGCAATTACTGAAGCGGGTAAATAACCACAAGAATCGGGGTTCAATACCAAAAACAACCTTTACCTAAACCCGCCACTTGTTACCAGCCAGGTCTAGGCATTAAATTAGAGAAGTCTTGTGCGTCAGTTTTTCTGACTGAATCTACTGCCTCGCCGATGTCTTGACTCGGTATCATACAGTTGAATTTGTTAGGTCTGCTTAGTCAGTCCAGTAGCCAACAGGCTAAAACTCTTAATCACCAGATTTCGGGGACTTTCTAGTTGAGCAATCATAAAACTTCGTAAAAGTCAATCCCTCTTAAGGATAAATCGCCCCATTCTCTTCCCTGAAGCCTTGGCTCAACCAGTTTATCAGGTTGTGGTCTGTTTTGACAAGAGGCGTTAATGGCTTTTCAGTAATTCCCAAGGCAAACGGTAGCACAGAATACAGAATCATTCTTACTCTTGCCCTTCAAAATCAAGTGAAGGGTTTGAATAGTGGGTTTCGGGGGAATGGAAGTCAAACAACTGAATTTTATGGGGATGCTGAACTATTTCCAGTTAGTTATCGCCGGGATAACTGACCCTCGAAATGCCAGCAATGCCAGCCGCTACAGTCTGAAAGACTCAATATTAGTGGCATTTGCCGAGTTTTTTCGCCAGAATGAATATTTCTAGAATATCAGCGTCAACTTAATATAAGTAGTCGTGCAAAATTAATTTCCTAGTCGAGACAGGAGACTCCGAGACTCCGAGACGGGATACAGCTGTTAGGGATCGGATTTGAGTTTTCAGTTCACTGTTTACTCACAGCAGAAGTCTGACGGAGTAGTGGCTTAGATGTGTAATTAATTGTGCTTAGATAATTAGCGATCCTAAATCATTTTCAAAAAAGTGATAAGACAATATTGAATGTTTAACTATACCAAAGACAAAATGATTTTTATTTGGGGTTGTAGAAGGCAAATCCTGATTTTTTGCAGAGGAGGGGATCGAGGTTGTCGAGCTTGTCTTTGTAATGGTTATAGGCTGCTAAGACCTCCTCTTTGGTCGGCTCTAACACGCAGTCGAAGCGACGCAGCACGGTGAAAGGCAAGATGACATCTTAATATTTGCCGCGCTTAAAGGTATCGCGGATCAAATCCGCGATACTCCAAATAAAACTTACCTTGTCACCGAAGTTGTTCATCTGTTAAGACCGCAGTTTCCCCGCGACCAACCCCATTCTTCCACTCCCACGGAAATTTGCGAACCGGGACGGACATCTCCTTTCGATAAGTCTATCAGAGTGACACTGACTGCGGCGAATAAACTGCCCCGATAAATCGGCTGTCCTTTGTTGTTAGTATTTTTAAAACTAAGACTAGAAACTTGGGGAGGTTGACCGGAGCGTGTCCAGCGAATGCGCTCAAAACGTCCATTGATAAATTCTGCTGAATAGGACCAACCGTTATTCATGCGGCCTCGACAAAAAAGCTGTTGTGTGGCTACAGTAGCAGGAATATTGACAGATAAACTCAGAAGGCTGAATGTAGCGAGAGCGATCGGCAAAAATTTCATAAAAGTTGGCACTATAGGGTCAAATAATCCTATTATAAGTTTTTAGTTCGCAAATTTAACTATCGCGGCCGCGGTAAGTTCCGGTTTTTCGAGGTGGGGAACATGACCACAGCGAGGAATCCAGACCAGTTGATTATTGGGTAAGGCCTGCTGAAATATCTTCGCGTCTTTTGTGCCTAAAATTTGATCGTTTTCTCCCCAAATAATCAGCGTTTCTCGGTTTATTTGGCTTAATTTCGGCAAAAATGCCCCATAACCGCCACTTTTGGTAAAGGAGATTAAAGCCGCACTCCAGTGGGGACAATTCAGGTGCAGATTGGCACAGGTGCAAGCATCAACAGTGGCTAAAGTTGCATCAAAATAGGCAGTACGACTGATATTTTGACGCACGCGGGGATTGGCTAAAAAATTAGTTGCCCACTTATCGAGGGGAGAAAACATCAATTTACCCAAAACTGGGGGGTTAGCTAGTCCTGCGCTGTCAATCAGGACTAATTTCGCCACTATTTCCGGGTAGGAGAGGGCAAAATCGAGGGCTACTGCACCCCCCATGGAAGCACCGACTAAAATCATCGGTTTAGCGATCGCAGTTTGCCAGAAATGGTAAAGATGGCTTTTAATAGTTTTCGGAGATACTTGTAAATCTGGGTATCGCTCAGTAAAACCAAAGCCGAGCAGATCTATCGCCCAAGTTTCCCTATTTTGGGCGAGTAAGGGTAGTAAACGCCGAAATTCCAGCAGGGAACTATCAAAACCGTGTAGAAGGACAAAAGGCGGTTGACCTTGCCCTTGTTGACTATAGGTAGTTAGAATCGATCGAGGATAGATGGGGCTATCGATGGCAATTTGTTGGATATTTTCGAGGAGAGCAAGGGAGGTATCTTCACTCAATCCCTCCCTAACAGTGGGTAAAAAGTTAGGATAATTCACGGATGAGGGGGACAGTTTGATGAGGCAAGAGGCAAGAGGTGTTTAGATATGTGTAGTTAGTTGTCTCTAGCTACAGATGTTAATAGCTAATTTCGAGGGTGACAGCAGCGCGCAGGGTTTGTTCCCCTCCGATAACTGGGCTACTGGCAGCATCGGCACTCCGAAAAACCGCTTCTGAGCGGGCTATTGGCACGGGATTACTGGTATTACCCACTTGGATAGAAACCGTTTCTTTCGGCACTAAACCGAGGGCTTGTAACACGATTGTAGCCTGTTCTCTAGCTTGTTCCGTGGCTTTGATGAGAGCGGTTCTTTGGGCAGCTGCGATCGCTGACTCTCCGGCAGTAAAACTGACCCCATCGATGCGTGTTGCCCCGACTTTGACCGCTTCATCGATTAAAATCCCCGCTTGGGCTATATCAACCTGAAAACTAATCAAATTAGCCCCGATATAACCGATTAAACGTCTTTGATTGTTGCTGAAGTCGTAATTGGGCTGTAAACTGATGCCAGTGGTTTCCAATTTTTCCACTTGACGGGAACGGAGAAATTTAACCACCGCATCGCTACGATTGGCGGTTTCCTGCTGCACTTTCCCCGCTTCTTTGCCTTGAACTTCTACCCCTAAGCGCACTATTGCTTGAGAAGTGGCGATATTTTCTATTCCTTCTCCCGTTACGGTAATTGTCCTCAATTCTCTTTCGTTTGCGTAACTAGGCATAACTAATCCAGTGTTGATGAGGATAAGGGACAGCAAAAAAGCCAAGCAAAATTTTTTGTAATTCATGAAAAATCTCTAGCGATCGATACTATATTCCGATTCTAGCCTTTTTTTTGGGCAATTGATCGCAAGATTATCCCTTTTCCGTCACTTTCGCAATATTGGTGACTAAGCTCTGGGGAACTTGAAAAGGGGCCTTTAAGCAATGAGTGTGAAGAACCACAGAGACACAAAGAACACAAAGACCGATCGCTATTATATAAGTTAAACTTGTCACACAAAGAATAAGAGAGCCGATTGGTTCGCACACTGGTGCTGTTGATTAAAAAGATAAATTCTCAAAACTTGCTATGATCCAAAAAGATTGTTAATGCACTTTCTCGGATTAATTATCCCCTGCAATGACTCGCCAAATTCACGACCAATTTGCCAAGGAATATTTAGAAGAACTCTTAGCGTCTCTGGGAACGATTAAAAAGAGCAAGAAAGTCAAGAGTGAAGTCCAAGAAATCGATGTCTGGTTTGAACCAGCCAGTTCAGCATCAAGGACTGAATTACCCTTGGGGTTACTTGGTAAAATGGCGGCGACTTGCTGCTTATTTGAACCTTTCCGTAACCCACCCTCCGAGGTAGAGATTCGCAGCTGCATCTCAAAGTTATACGCGGTTCATGGCGAAGTCTTAAGGAAGGCGAAACGGACAAGCAAAACTCTAACAGAAGCTGAACTACCAGTTCTCTGGATTTTAACGCCTACTTTTTCAGCGAGAATGATTGAAGAAGTCGTGGGAATCCCCTCTTCATTCCTACCAGAAGAGGGGATGAAAGAGGAGTGGGGAAAAGGAGTTTATTTTTCCCCTAGCCTGTTCAAAACAGGAATTGTCGCCATCCATCAATTACCAGTCAATGAGGAGACTTTATGGTTGAGGGTGCTAGGGAAAGGAGGGACACAGAAACGAGCAGTAGAAGAATTAGTGCAATTGCCTGAAGGTAATCCCTTCCAAGAGAATTTACTGGAAATTCTGGCCAACTGGCGCAAGAGTTTGGAATTAAGAGATAATTTAAGTGCAGAAGAACAGGAGGACATCATGAACTTATCACCAGCTTATTTACAACAACGAGAAGAGTGGAAACAAGAAGGGATACAAGAAGGGATACAACGAGGGATACAAGAAGGGATGCAAGAAGGGATACAACGAGGCAGTTTAGAAGAACGGTATTCCCTGATAACCAGTCTTCTGGAAGGACGTTTTGGCAGCCTAGATGCAGAATTATCTGGTCTGGTGGAACAGATTGCCCAACTTCCTATCTCGGAACGCACCGGGTTACTTCTTTCTCTGGCTAATTTATCTCGCTCAGAACTATTAGAAAGATTCAGGGAAAATTAAACTTTCACTCCCCCCAAGCCAGGAAAAACTATTCCCAAGCATTAATAGAAAACGGGTTTCTCGGAGAAACCCGTTTTCTGTGCGTTACTCAACGGATTTAGTATGACAACTGATAAAAACCCCTCCAATTAATGAAGGGTAATTGTCGGATTTTATTGATGGTATTAGGAGACTTTTGTGGTTTCTTTTTCTGAAAAGACGGACAATAAAATAACAATACACACTCTCCTTTTTTAAAATGTATTCTAAGCTACATTTTTATAAATATTTACATTACTCTCCGTCAGGCTTCTTTAGCAAGGTTAAGAGCGATCGCCTTCTATCTTTTAGTAGTCAATAATGCCGATGACAAGAGCTAAGTTAAGATTGAAGGGCATTCAGTTGTTAACTCATGTAATTCTTGAGTAGGGCGAAAATATGACGACACTACTTGTACAAACGACCTCGGCTCCTTTGATGATTGATCTTCCTTGGATTATGCCGATGACGGAGGAGCAGTTTTATGAATTTTGTTTAGCCAATCGAGATTTACGCATTGAACGCAGCGCTAGTGGAGAAGTGATCGTTATGCCTCCTGCTTTTTCAGATACGGGTAATCGCAATTTTAATATAGCTCTGCAACTGGGGAACTGGTCAGAACTAGATGGAACGGGGCTTGGGTTTGATTCCAGTGCGGGTTTTACGCTGCCCAATGGTGCGACTCGTTCACCCGATGCTGCTTGGATTAAATTAGAACGCTGGAATGCTTTAACAGAAAAACAAAAAGCCTCTTTTGCCCCCATCTGTCCCGATTTTGTCATTGAATTACGTTCTGCTAGTGATACAGTATCCAGTTTGCAGAAAAAGATGGAGGAATATATTGCCAATGGTACTTTATTGGGTTGGTTAATAGATCGCCAAAATCGCCAAGTCTATATTTATCGTCCCCATCAAGAACCGGAGATTTTAAATGCTCCTGAAACCATTAGTGGTGATCCAGAATTGCCGGGGTTTGTATTAGTAATGGCTAAGATTTGGTAAATGCGATCGCTGCGGACTCCTGTTATGAATTATGAATTATGAATTGGGGAAGTGGGGAGTGGGTTTTTAAAGTTGGATTGGGAGTTAATCATACTGTTAAAAAATGATTTAGTATCAGGGGCGACCGGGATTTTCCCACAACTCGATCAAATGTGTTATCATTCTTAGCAAATAGAGTAAGTCAGCCTAATTCAACCGTGGTCTGTTGAAGCGGAGGAACCGAATTTGGGGCGAATTTCAGTCAATGAAAAGGACATCTCTCAGTCCTAGCCCGTCAGCTAACTTCGTCGGCATTGGGGGAAGACTGAAGAGAAACAGAATAGGAAATATTCCTGTAAATATTCTGACTCTTTCAGGATTCTTGGTTGGTACTGCTCATTATCTGTACCTCGATCCTTATATAAGGGTAAATAACATGAATATTGCGGCTATTTTAGTCGCTGGGCGTGCCACAGGCAGGCAAGCGAAAGCTTGGCTGTTTAAGGATGTGGTACTGTATCCGGCGATGGGTTTTATCGGTCTGATTACCCTCTGGTGGGTAATTGCGACTTTCCGAAGTGAATTGATGCCCAATCCTTGGCAGGCCTTGACTAGCAATCTCGATTATATTCTCCATCCCTTCTATCGTCGCGGTCCGGGCAATCTCGGCATCGGTTGGCTATTGCTGGCCAGTTTGCGACGCGTCTTAATCGGTTTTCTGTTGGGAGCATTAGTGGCTATTCCGGTCGGGTTTCTCATCGGGCTATCCCGGCCGGCTATGCTCATCCTCAATCCGGTCATTCAAATTCTACGCCCCGTTTCCCCCCTAGCTTGGCTACCCATCTCTCTGGCCATGTTTGGAGTCGCGGAACCCTCGGCCATTTTTGTGATTTTTATCACCTCCCTCTGGTCAACCATGATTAATACAGCCCTAGGAGTCGGTAGTGTATCCAAAGACTATATCGATGTGGCCAGAGTCCTAGAAATGCCCAAATATCGCCAGATTTTTAAAATTATCCTCCCCGCTAGTTTGCCTTACATTTTTACGGGATTGCGCTTAAGTTTAGGAATTGCTTGGCTAGTCATCGTAGCCGTGGAAATGTTAACCGGAGGTGTGGGAATCGGGTTTTTTCTTTGGGATGAGTGGAATCGCTTAAACCTTAGTTCCGTCTTTCTGGCCGTGATTGTCATTGGCGTTACCGGTTTAATCCTCGATTACCTAATTAGCCGTTTACAAGTCCTTGTCACCCATCGTCCCGCTAAACCGGGCAGTTAATACCATGATTCCCCCCATATCTAGACGTACCTTCCTTCAGGGATTGGGGACGACTTTGGTTACTGGTAGCCTGACTGCCTGTACTATCAATGCCAGTCGCAACCCGACGGGATTAACCGAGGCAGCCCTAGCCGTAACCCCGATTATCGATCCGAAAACCCTAGAAAAACCTCACCTCACCGTGGGATATGTCCCCGTCAATGATTGCGCCCCCTTCGCCGTCGCCTGGGAAAAAGGCTTTTTTCGTAAGTATGGACTGAATGTCACCCTCAGTCGGGAAGCAAGTTGGGCGAATTCCCGTGATGGGATTATCTTCGGACGCTTGGACGCTTCTCCCGTGGTCTCCGGGGCGATTACCAATGCGAGGACGGGGGCAGAAGGGGCGCGGGTTGCCCCTCTGTGTGGGGCGATGACTATTCATCGTCACGGTAACGCTATGACCATGAACCGGCCGATGTGGGATTTTGGCCTTCGACCTTGGCGAGAGTATAATGGCAACCTTGAGCAAGCGGGCCGGCAACTGCAAGCCTATTTCCAGAGTATCCCCCCGGAAGAGCGCATCTGGGCAGCGGTCTTGAGTTCCTCCATCTATGAATACTTCCTGCGTTACCTGACGGCATCGATGGGCATTAATCCGATCGAAGAATTTCGTCTTTTGATTATTCCGCCGCCGCAGATGGTCAACAATATGCGTATTGGTACAATGCAAGCTTATAGAACTCTTGCAAATTAATTATATGTTATAATGATCGGTTAACTAATTTTCCCAAAAAAATTAGTTAATCAGTACATTCGTCCTGAATGAAAACTTGAAGTTTAACTTTTAACTCAAAACTCTTTAGAGCTGCTTTAATTTGGTTATCAAAACCTCTTTATTTAAGCGGCACAAACTATCTCAATTTTTATAAT
>NZ_JAQMSY010000150.1:0-10390 GCF_028329095.1 Microcystis sp. CS-574 | reverse complement strand
TAAAACCCCACACCCCACACCCCACACCCCACACCCTGCCCCCAGGAAAACCTTTTTCAGCAGACCCTAAATAATAGTCAAGGGGGTGAGAGCATCTATCCTATTCATGGGAGGCCTCATGCTTTGGAGTGATTACCTTTATCGTGATGCCTCCCTTTGATTTTACAAACCTCTCTATCTCACATCAGCCGTAATTCCTAATTCATAATTCCTAATTCCCACTGCTGCTGGCTGCTCAAGGTTCATAATGAAAGAAACATCTATACTGATAGCTGGTTAATTTTTATGAAAACTGTTGCCGATACGGACTTGCAAAGGCTAGAAGACTTAATTATCAACGGACAAAAAGCGATCGAGACTCGTTTCACGGCGATCGAGAATAGTATCGTCGAAATTAAAGCTGATATTGGCGAAATTAAAGCTGATATTAAGGAAATCAAGCAAGATGTTAAATCCCTAGAGATAGGACAGGCAAAATTAACCGAAAGAGTCGAAGGGATGGATAATCGCCTCAAAATAGTCGAGGGCAGTCAAAAAAATCAAATTTGGGCATTGATAACCATTTTAGGAGGTTCACTAATTACCGCTTCCGTCGGTTTGCTGATCGCTATTTTGCGCTTTGTCTTTTTTAAGTAAAAAATTATGGCTATGGATGAAACTAAATGGATGAAACTAAAACCGGAATAAATCAAGAAATCGACCTAGAAACCGAAAAAATTGAGCCATCAGCCTCGTTAAGGTCAAGATACACCCAAATTCACCTTAAAAGTGAGGGCGAGAAATTGGTGCTAATTTTACCCAAAACCGGCGCCGGGGAGACAAGTCAGGATTGGACAGATATCTTGACAGGATTGAAATATTATCTCCGTAATAGCGGTCAAAACTGCCCAGCTAGAACACCTGTACACCTACAGGCCAACGATCGCCTGATGGATACGCGGCAACTACAAGCGATCGCCACAATTTTAGACAGTGCCGAATTACCCCTACATACGATCCAAACTCAAAGAAGACAAACCGCAGTGGCAGCGGCAACTATGGGTTACAATGTCGAACAAATGCAATCAAATGCCACGGTTTTCGGGGACGAGCAACCGCTGCCATCCCTCCTCGCTGAACCTTTATACTTAAAAACTACCCTGCGATCGGGTGTAGAAATCCGTCACCCGGGTACAGTTATAGTCATGGGCGATGTCAACCCCGGCGGATCGATCGTCGCTGATGGCGATATATTAGTTTGGGGGAGTTTACGCGGTGTGGCCCATGCGGGATTCCGCGGCGATCGAGCGGCGCTAATCATGGCCCTGCGAATCGATTTAACTCAACTGAGGATCGCGGAATTGGTGGCACGGGCCCCGGCTTTAAATAGCGATCGCATAGAACCAGAAATCGCCTGTATCAGCGAAGGAGGAATCCGCATCATTGGGGCTTATAATTTTTCCAGAACCTACACCTTTAAAGATAAAGTGGGGTGGGTCGAAAAAAGGTGATCAGTAAACAGTGATCAGTAAACAGTGATTCAGTGACTGGTAAAAATAGCGATTAACTGCGTTGAAACGAAAAACTCTATAAAACTGATAACTGATAACTGATAACTGATAACTGATAGCTGATAGCTGATAACTGATAACTGATAACTGATATAAATTATGGCTCGTGTAATTGTGGTGACATCGGGAAAGGGAGGAGTCGGTAAAACGACGGTAACGGCGAATCTAGGTTCAGCTTTATCTCAATTAGGCTGTCGAGTCGCCCTTGTCGATGCCGATTTCGGACTGAGAAATCTCGATTTATTGTTAGGATTAGAACAGCGTATCGTTTATACTGCCCTCGATGTGGTGGCGGGAGATTGTAGCCTTGATAAAGCTTTAGTTAAGGATAAAAGACAGGAAAATCTGGTTCTATTACCGGCGGCACAAAATCGTACAAAAGAGGCAATTACTGCCGATCAAATGAAGGATTTAGTCGCCCAATTGTCAAAAAGTTATGACTATGTATTGATTGATTGCCCGGCAGGAATTGAAATGGGTTTCCGCAATGCGATCGCTGCTGCCCAAGAAGCGATCATCGTTACTACCCCAGAAATGTCGGCGGTGAGAGATGCCGATCGCGTGGTAGGATTACTAGAAAGCGAGGATATTAAGGGTATTCGTCTGATTGTCAACCGGCTGCGGCCGGAAATGATCCAACTTAATCAGATGATCAGCGTCGAGGATATTCTCGACTTATTGGTAATTCCCCTGTTGGGGATTATTCCCGACGATCAAAGAATTATTATTTCCACTAATAAAGGAGAACCATTAGTATTAGAGGAGAAGACTTCTCTTCCCTCCATGGCCTTTAGAAACATTGCCCAACGTTTACAGGGTCGCGATGTGCCGTTTCTAGATTTAATGGCCGGTCAGGAAGGTTTTCTTACCCGTCTGCGTCGTCGCTTGTTTGGGCCTTAAACTCTCTCATCTCAACCCTTTAACCTACTATGAATGACCTGATCGATAAACTTCTAGCATGGCGCGGTTCGGGCAAAAGTGGCGACCAAGCTAAAAAACGCTTAAAACTTATTCTAGCCCATGATCGCGCCGATCTTAGTCCCGAACTTCTCGATATGATGCGTCAAGAAATCTTAGAAGTGGTCGGTCGTTATCTTGATATCGACACCGAGGAAACCGAGTTACTCTTAGAAAGTGACCAACGAACTACCGCCCTGATTGCTAATTTTCCGATTCGTCGCATCAAACGCCGTCCTTTAACCGAGAAATTGCCATGAAAACTCAACCGATCGAGCTTTGGCTTAGTCTAGCAGTTAGTCCCTTTCTTTTATCCTACTTAGGACTACGTTCTATTAATAATTGGTTGATAGAAGTCGGGAAAGACAGCGAGGAAATCTTTCGGGGCGATCGCTTGCCCCTTCTCAATATTCCCGATCAGTTACCGGTCAACAGTGACCAAATAATCCAAGAAAAAAGTCCTTTTGCCCCCTGAAAAGAGGCAGGATAGTGAAGTTTTTGTTAAAAATCGGAAAAATGTGATTCTTTGGGATACAATCTCATTTTTGACAAACCGTAAAGAACTAATCCCGATATATCAGTAATCAGTGATCAGTTATCAGTTATCAATGATCAGATTTGAGTTTTCAGTGAATAGTATTAACGGGCAAGTTCTGAGCTTTCTTTTCACTGATGACTGATGACTGATGACTGTTTACTGATTACTGATTACTGATTACTGAAATTATGAGCGTCCTTGTCCCCTCAACCGAAACCGAACAGGATATTTTCAGCACTTCCAACCTGTTTCTGCAGCAAAGACTGAAATTAATCGAAGATTTATGGAAAGAAGTCTTGATCTCCGAATGTGGTCAAGAATTAGTTGATTTACTGGAATTACTGCGCCATCTCTGTTCTGAGGAAGGACAAGTGACCGATGATAGTGCGGAGGCAACGATCGCCAAAATGATCGAAGACTTGGAACTAGGGGAAGCGATCAAAGTTACCCGCGCTTTTGCCCTCTATTTCCAGTTAATAAATATAATCGAACAACACTACGAACAAAGGGATCAGCAACTACTGCGACGGACGGTGATCGGGGAAGAAAACGAAAGTCCCAAGGCTGAACCAACGCAAAAAAGCCTTTTAGCCACCATTGTCGGGGCCGATTGGCTAGAAAAAACCCTAAACGAGTCCGATCACTCCAGCCCAAAATCGGGGCTATTTCACTGGTTATTTCCCTATCTTAAACAGGTGAACGTCCCCCCCCAGGAAATTCAGCGTCTTCTCGATCAATTAGATATTCGTCTGGTTTTTACGGCCCACCCCACGGAAATTGTCCGTCATACCATTCGCATTAAACAGCGCCGCATCTCGGGCATTCTCGAAAAACTCGACCAAGCAGAAGAAATCTTTCGCAGTATGGGGTTAACTAACTCCAGAGAAGCACAGACAGTCACCAAACAGTTAAAAGAAGAAATACGTTTTTGGTGGCGAACAGATGAACTACACCAATTTAAACCCACCGTCGTCGATGAGGTGGATTATGCCCTTCACTACTTCGATGAAGTTCTCTTCGATTCCCTACCCCAGTTAACCCTGCGTCTGCAGCAAAGCCTACAATCCTCCTTTCCCCGTTTACAAGCGCCGAAAAATAACTTCTGTCGCTTTGGTTCTTGGGTGGGGGGCGATCGGGATGGCAATCCCTCCGTTACCCCCGAAGTCACCTGGAAAACCTGCTGTTATCAGCGCAATCTCGTTGTTAAAAAATATCTCGATGCTATTCGCGACCTGACCAGTATTTTAAGTGCCTCCCTGCACTGGTGTCACGTCTTGCCGGAGTTGCTGGACTCCCTGGACAGAGATAAACAGCAAATGCCCGAAATCTATAGCCAGTTAGCAATACGCTACCGTCAGGAACCCTATCGCCTCAAATTGGCCTTTATTCAAAAACGTCTGGAAAATACCCGCGATCGCAATGATCGCCTCAATGACCCGGAAGAACGACAATTATTAACTAAACTCAACGAAACCAACATCTATCGCTCTGGTTCCGAGTTTTTAGCCGAATTAAAGCTATTACAGCGCAGTCTCCTTCAAACTGGTCTTTCCTGTCAAGAACTGGATCAACTGATCGCCCAAGTGGAGATTTTCGGCTTTGTCCTGACTCAGTTAGATTTTCGGCAAGAATCCACCCGTCACGCCGAATGTATCGAAGAAATCGCCGCCTATCTCGGAGTTTTACCCAAACCCTACGGCAAATTAACCGAATCAGAAAAAATCGCCTGGTTAGTGGCGGAATTAAAAACCCGTCGCCCCTTAATTCCCCGGGAAATGCCCTTTTCGGAAAGAACCTGCGAAACCATTGAAACCCTGCGAGTTTTAAGAAGTCTGCAAGGGGAATTCGGTCTGGAAATCTGCCAAACCTACATTATCAGCATGACCAACGAGGCCAGCGATGTGCTAGAAGTGCTGTTATTAGCCCAAGAAGCTGGTTTGTACGACCCCGCCACTAGCCGCAGCTCCCTCCGCATTGTTCCCCTCTTTGAAACCGTCGATGACCTCAAACACGCCCCCGGCATCATGCAGACTTTGTTTGAATTGCCCCTCTACCGGGCAGCCCTAGCCGGCGGTTACGACCATTTAGGGGCTTTAAACGGGGAGGAAGTGACCCCGGAACCTGCCATCCTCCAACCGAGTAATTTACAGGAGATTATGGTGGGTTACTCCGATAGTAACAAGGATTCTGGCTTTTTAAGCAGTAATTGGGAAATTCATAAGGCCCAGAAAGCTTTACAAAAAACTGCTAAACAATACGGAGTGGATCTACGTCTTTTTCATGGCCGGGGTGGTTCCGTTGGTCGCGGTGGTGGACCGGCCTACGCCGCTATCCTCGCCCAACCCCGGGGAACGATTAACGGTCGCATTAAAATCACGGAACAGGGCGAGGTTTTAGCCTCGAAATACTCTTTACCGGAATTGGCCTTGTATAACCTCGAAACGGCCGTAACGGCAGTCATACAGGCAAGTTTACTGGGCAGTGGTTTTGATGATCTCGAACCTTGGAATCGCATCATGGAGGACTTGGCCACCTGTTCACGGCAAACCTATCGCAGTTTGATTTATGAAGAACCGGACTTTTTAGACTTCTTTCTGTCTGTAACTCCCATTCCTGAAATTAGTCTTTTACAGATTAGTTCCCGACCGGCCCGCCGGAAAAGTGGTCAACAGGATTTAAGTACCCTGCGGGCAATTCCCTGGGTATTTAGTTGGACCCAAACCCGTTTTCTTTTACCGGCTTGGTATGGTTTAGGGACAGCTTTACAGATGTTTCTCGATGATTCTCCTAACCGAAATTTGGAATTGTTACGCCATTTTTATCACAAGTGGCCTTTCTTCCAGATGGTGATTTCTAAGGCAGAAATGACTCTATCAAAGGTGGATTTACAGATGGCCTATCACTACGTCAGTGAACTTTCTAAACAGGAAGATCGAGAACGTTTTCAACGTCTGTTTGAAAGGATTAAAGAGGAATATAATCGCACTAGCGAGATTGTTCTCCAGATCACCGGCGAGAAACATTTATTGGATAATGATCCGAGTTTACAGCGCTCGGTGCAGTTACGCAACGGTTCGATCGTTCCCCTCGGTTTTCTACAGGTGTCTCTCCTCAAGCGTTTACGTCAATACAATAGTCAAGCTCAATCCGGTGTGATTCATTTCCGCTATTCTAAAGAGGAGTTATTAAGGGGCGCTTTAATGACGATTAATGGTATTGCCGCAGGGATGAGAAATACCGGTTGATTACAGATAATTAATGGTAGTTTTCCGGTGGTTATCTTGAAGGTAATCCACCCTATTTTTAAAATTTGTCAACTTTTTGTAAAACTTCTACTAAGTTGTTATTTTTAAAGGGAAAATCACCGTTAAAATTGGGCATTACTTCTGATTTTATCACTCAATCCCAGCTTTTGGGGGGTTCTATTGGCTAATATTAAGTAGCTGGTTATAATTAAATTAAAAATGGATTTTAGGTTCGATCCCCCCTGCCCCCCTTGATAAGGGGGGTGCCGATCCCCCCTTAGTCCCCCCTTTAATCCCCCCTTAATAAGGGGGGCATCTGATAATTTTTAACGCCTACCTACTTACTATCACTTATTGACTAAAAATGAAGATTTGACCCCTAACAGTTGACAATCGAAGAGCGATACCGAAGAGAAGCAATTAAGCTCACCGGTGTGTCGGAAGATTAGAGATTGTGCCAAAATGGAGAAAGTGACCCATTGATTACAGGTAAATTGTTAAAAAAAGGATCGAGTAACCGTGACTGATACGAACTTAGATATACTATCCTTGACCGATCCAGCGATCGCAGGGATTTTGCAAAAAGAACTGCAACGTCAAAGAAATCACCTAGAATTAATCGCTAGTGAAAACTTTACCTCGGCTGCCGTCATGGCCGCCCAGGGTTCAGTTTTAACCAACAAATACGCCGAAGGACTGCCCAAAAAACGCTACTATGGCGGTTGCGAATACATTGACGAAGCGGAACAATTAGCGATCGATCGGGTTAAACGACTATTTGGGGCAAATCACGCTAACGTACAACCCCACTCTGGCGCCCAAGCTAATTTCGCCGTTTTCCTGACCCTCTTGCAGCCCGGCCATACGATTATGGGCATGGATCTCTCCCACGGTGGTCATCTTACCCACGGTTCCCCCGTTAACGTTTCCGGAAAATGGTTCCGAGTCGTACAGTACGGAGTAAGTCCCGAAACCGAACTCCTCGACTACGATCTCATCCTTGACATCGCCCGCAAAGAAAAACCCAAACTAATTATCTGCGGTTATTCTGCCTACTCGCGCCGGATTGATTTCGAGAAATTCCGCGCCATCGCTGACGAAGTGGGGGCCTACCTGATGGCAGATATCGCCCATATTGCCGGTTTAGTGGCCACTGGTCATCATCCTAACCCCCTACCCCACTGTGATGTGGTCACTACCACCACTCACAAAACCCTGCGCGGTCCTAGGGGGGGTTTAATTATGACCAAAGACGAGGAATTAGGCAAAAAATTCGATAAATCCGTCTTCCCCGGTACCCAAGGCGGTCCCCTAGAACACGTGATTGCAGCGAAAGCGGTGGCTTTTGGGGAAGCATTGAAACCGGAGTTTAAAATCTATTCGGGCCAAGTAATCGCTAATGCCCAAGCTTTAGCCGGTCAGTTGAAGGCTAGAGGGATTAAAATTGTCACCGATGGTACGGATAATCACTTGATGTTACTCGATTTAAGATCCGTGGGCATGACCGGGAAAGAGGCCGATCGCTTGGTGAGTACCATTAATATTACCGCTAATAAAAACACTGTTCCCTTCGATCCCGAGTCTCCCTTTGTCACCAGTGGTTTGCGCTTGGGTTCCCCGGCTATGACCACCAGAGGACTAGGAGAAACGGAATTTATCGAGATTGGCAACATTATCGCCGATATTCTCCTTAATCCAGGTGATGAAGCCCTGAGAACTGCTTGCCGTCAACGGGTAGCCAAACTCTGTGAAAGCTTCCCCCTCTATCCCCATCTCCATATTTCCGTCCCCGCCTTGGCCTAAAAAGAGAGATAATAAAAGTTCATAATTGGCGATTGCCTGTCAGTGGCCAATTGTGGATTAAATCGCCCCCCAATTCCCATGTCCGGAGATTTATACTATCTAATTGCTTTTCTGATCGCCCATACCGTGGTACTTTGGAGTACCCCCCTCGTCAGAACCGTCGGACTGAAAAGCGGTTACGTCGATAAACCCAACGAAAGGAAAGTCCATGAAAAGCCTATGGTTCGACTGGGGGGAGTTTCGATTTTTGTCGGCGCTTTAACTGCCCTCCTGATCGTTTGGTGGTTGGGAGGGTTTGCTGGTTTAAACAGCGATCGAGAATGGGAAGTGTGGGGCGTAACCCTAGGCGGTTTGGGCTTTTTTCTCATCGGTCTAGCGGATGATCTTTTTAATCTTTCCCCCCTCAATCGTCTGGTAATGCAGTTTAGCGTCGCTTTTCTAGCTTGGCAAGCTGGGGTGAGGATCGATTTCCTCTCTATTCCCTTCGGCGATTTATTACAAATTCATTGGCTAAGTTTACCGATTACTCTCCTCTGGTTAGTGGGGATGGCTAACGCGATTAATTGGATTGACGGTTTAGATGGATTAGCGGCGGGGGTTTCGGGTATATCTGCCGTGGTGATTTTGATTGTAACTTTGGTGATGGGACAACCGGCCGCCGCTATTATCGCCGCCGCTTTAGCGGGTGGGGCCTTGGGTTTTCTGCGTTACAATTTTAACCCCGCCCAAATTTTTATGGGGGATGGTGGGGCCTATTTTATGGGTTTTACCCTCGCGGGTGTGGCGGTGATTGGATTGGCTAAAACCACTGCTGTGACTACTGTTGCCGTTACCGCCGTCCTATTGCCCTATCTCATCCTCGCGGTTCCTCTCCTCGATATGTCCACGGTGATTATTTCCCGTCTCAAACGCGGAAAATCCCCTTTTGTGGCTGATAAACGTCATTTACACCATCGTTTACTGAAAGCGGGTATCTCTCACCGTCTGACAGTATTATTTATCTACGCTCTAACTCTCTGGGTGGGCAGTTTAGCCCTCGGTTTTTCCAATGTTCCCAGTGGTTGGGGTTTTGCCTTTGGTGCGACTCTCCTCCTCGGTTACGTCGGTTGGCAAGTCTGGCGCAATCGTGGCAGTGAACCGTAAGCCGTCTTAAACTAGAAAAAGGATTAATAATTAAGATAGCGGCAGGATGACTCTGGGAGTTTAGCAAATGTCTAACGAAACCGTAACTTATTCCCTTGAAACTGTCCTGACAAGGATTGAGGGAAAAATCGACTCTTTACAAAGAGATGTTAATGAGCGTCTAACTAAGCTAGAGATAGGACAATCAGAAATAAGAGGGGATATTAAAGCCCTAGATTCTAAAGTTATGGAAATAGAAAAGCGTATTGACGACCTGAATGCACGGGTGAATATTACCACTAACGGGTTTCTTGGCATTGTCGGAATTTTGGTGACAGGAATACTAGGCATTCTGGGAAAAATCGTCTTTTTCCCTAATCCCTAAAAGTTGTCTTTAGTCTTTGTTTACTCTACAATTTTCAAGGATACAGAGAAAAATGATCTGCAAAAATCCCTCTTTCCGTTCTCCTCTCTGCGACTGTAGTGCCTCTGCGTCAAACAAAAAATATAAAACTCAAGCCCTAATTACAGTAATTCTATATTGATTTTCTGTCACCACAACTTCAGTGGATAATCTTTCTTCCATTGGTAAAGCATTTTTCCTCCTATCAAAGATAAATAACCAACCAAAATCTAAACCCAAACGCCCTAAATAAGATTCTAATTGTTCAATTCCGTCAGCTTGCGGATTGCGTTTTTTATCCCGCCATACTTTTAATTCAATCCCTAAAGTTACATCTTTATACTGCAAACATAAATCCATTCTATCACTACCAATTGCATATTCCCTTTCTAAAACTCCTCCACCATTAACCACACGATGTAAAAAAGCCATTAATACTATATGCGGAGCAATTTCATGGTAAGCAGCACTACTTAATAATGGTTCTCCATGCTGTCGCCAAAACTTGAGAAATGCTGTTAATAAAGCATCTATATTTAATTCACCTTTTGCTGTCAACCAACTAGGACTAATTAAAGGTAAACTGTCCTGAGTTCCTTGTACTAAAACGCGGGGAATTACTTCACGATAAATGGGGTTAGAAATAACTAATCCCCCCATCGGATCACGTCGTAATAATCCTAAATCTATTAAATATTGCCTATCATCTGCTAGGGTATCGGGTAAGGTTTGCCCTGCTAAAATTGGTTCAATAATGTTTTTAACTCGTTTT
>NZ_JAQMSY010000149.1:0-17818 GCF_028329095.1 Microcystis sp. CS-574 | reverse complement strand
GTTTTAGAGGGATTTGGGGCAAAATTAGACCCAGAGTGGCCAGAAGGAGTCTATTTTCTTCCCTTGCTTTATCGCACGGCAATTATCGCTATTAATCAATTGCCTGTGACTGCTGAGACTCTCTGGTTAAGATTATTAGGACGGGGAAAAACGCAAAACCAAGCGGTGCGAGAATTGTTAGAATTACCTCAAGGTAATGCTTTCCGGGAAAATGTGCTGGAATTATTGATTAGTTGGCGGGTTAGTATGGAAATAAATAACATCCTAGAAACTGAGGATAGAGAGGTGTTTATGACCTTATCTCAAACCTATCAGGAATGGAAGGAAGCAACTAAACAGGAGGGACGACAGGAAGGAAAACTGGAAGGAAAACTAGAAGGAAAACTAGAAGGAAAACTGGAATCTATTCCCCGTTTGCTGGCTTTGGGTTTAAGTGTGGAACAAATCGCTCAAGCTTTGGATTTAGACTTAGAGCAGGTCCGACAAGCGGCGCGAGAGTAAAGGTGGAGAGTTAAAACGCAAAAATGCCACAATGGATAAAATAGGCATTTTCTGACTAACTGACATCTTCTATGAGTAACCACCTAAGCGGAAGCGAGATTCGCCAGCGATTTTTAGACTTTTTTGCGGCCAGAAACCATAAAATTCTCCCTAGTGCCTCTCTAGTACCAGAAGACCCCACAGTTTTGCTGACTATTGCGGGAATGCTCCCTTTTAAACCGATTTTCTTAGGGCAAAAGACCCCAGAATTTCCCCGCGCTACCACTTCTCAAAAATGTATTCGCACCAACGATATCGAAAATGTCGGCCGGACTGCTAGACATCATACTTTTTTTGAGATGTTGGGCAATTTTAGCTTTGGTGATTATTTTAAAGAACAAGCGATCGCCTGGGCCTGGGAATTGTCCACAGAAGTTTTTAACCTTCCCCCCGAAAGATTAGTCGTTAGTGTCTTTAAAGAGGATGAGGAAGCTTTCGCTATCTGGCGCGATAAAATCGGTATTCCTGCCCATCGTATCCAAAAAATGGGCGAAGCGGATAACTTTTGGGTATCGGGTCCCACGGGTCCCTGTGGTCCCTGTTCGGAAATTTACTACGATTTTCACCCGGAATTAGGGGATAAAACCATCGATTTAGAGGATGATAGCCGTTTTATCGAGTTTTATAACCTCGTCTTCATGCAGTATAACCGCGACGCAGACGGCAATCTGACACCCCTAGCGAATAAAAACATCGATACGGGGATGGGTTTGGAACGGATGGCGCAAATCCTGCAAAAAGTCGCCAATAACTACGAAACTGACCTAATTTTCCCGATTGTCGCTGAAGCGGCCCGGTTAGCAGCGATAGACTACCAGAAAGCGGACGAAAAAACGAAAGTTTCCCTAAAAGTCATCGGCGATCATGTGCGTTCGGTAGTACACATGATAGCGGATGGTATCTCAGCATCGAATACTGACAGAGGTTACGTCCTGCGTCGTCTGATTCGGAGAGTAGTACGGCACGGGCGTTTAATCGGTATTGAAGGTCAATTTATCACCAAAGTGGCGGAAGTAGCGATCGCTCTTTCCGAGTCCGTCTATGGCAATGTTCGGGAACGAGAAACGGTGATCAAGGCAGAATTAGAGCGAGAGGAAGCGAGATTTTTAGAAACCCTAGAAAGAGGCGAGAAACTGCTCGAATCGATTCTAGAAAAAGAAAAAAGCCAGATTTCGGGAGTCGATGCTTTTACCCTTTATGATACCTATGGCTTCCCCCTGGAACTGACTCAAGAAATCGCCGAGGAGCAGGGTTTAAGCGTCGATACGGCGGGTTTCGAGCAGGAAATGAAAAAACAGCAGCAAAGATCAAAAGCCGCCCACGAAACCATAGATTTGACGGTACAGGGTAGTTTAGATAAGCTGGCAGAACATATTCACCCGACGGAATTTCTCGGTTATACGGATTTGCAAGCAACCGCAACAGTAACGGCGGTTTTAGTCGCTGGTAAAACGGTGGAATCGGCCGCAGCAGGCACTGAGGTGCAGATAGTTCTCGATAAAACCCCTTTTTATGCCGAATCGGGTGGACAAATCGGTGATAAGGGTTATTTAACTGGCGATAATCTGCTTATCCGCGTTGAGGATGTGCAGAAAGAATCGGGGATTTTTATCCATTTTGGTCGGATTGAGCGGGGAATTGTCACCACCGGCGATACAATTAATGCTCAGATTGACCGTTCCTGTCGTCGTCGCGCTCAAGCTAATCATACCGCTACCCATCTGCTACAATCGGCCTTGAAAAAGCTTGTCGATGGGGGGATTTCCCAAGCAGGTTCCCTCGTCAGTTTTGAGCGCCTCCGTTTTGATTTTAACTGTCCTCGTCCCCTGACTAACTCTGAATTGCAACAGGTGGAAGAACAGATTAACACTTGGATTGCCGAAGCGCATGACACCCAGATAGCGGTGATGGGATTGGAAGAAGCGAAGCAAAAGGGAGCTATTGCTATGTTTGGCGAGAAATACGGCTCAGAAGTGCGAGTTATCGATATTCCTAGCGTTTCTATGGAATTATGCGGGGGAACTCACGTTAAAAATACCGCCGAGATCGGTTTATTTAAAATCATCTCCGAGACGGGAATCGCCGCAGGAATTCGTCGCATCGAAGCGGTGGCTGGCCCCGCCGTGTTAGCATACCTGAATGAACGGGATCAGGTGGTGCGGGATCTGTGCGATCGCTTTAAGGTCAAACCTCTGGAAATTCCCGATCGCATTACGGCCCTACAATCAGAGTTAAAGGGGACACAAAAGCAGTTAGAAGCGGTTAAACAGGAGTTAGCACTAAATAAATCGGATGCTTTGCTATCTCAAGCTGAATCTATCGGCGAATTTAAGCTATTAGTCGCTTCTTTGGGCGATATTGATGCTAATGCTTTGATGGCTGCAGCCGAAAGACTACAGCAAAAATTAGGGGAAGGGGCAGTGATTTTGGCCTCGACTCCCGCAGCTGATAAAGTGAGTTTAGTGGCCGCTTTTAGTCCCCGGGTGATTAAAGATAAGGGTTTACAAGCGGGTAAATTTATCGGTGCGATCGCTAAAATCTGCGCCGGTGGTGGTGGTGGTCGTCCCAATTTAGCTCAAGCTGGGGGACGGGATGCTAGTAAGTTAAGCGAAGCTTTAGCTAAGGCCAAAAGTCAGTTAACTAGCAGTTTACAATAGTGTTAAGGGTGGGCATTTTGTCCACCTTTAAAAAATTAGTTATTCTCTCGGTGTGATTGGTAAAAATAATATGGAACTACTGATCAAGAATTTGGGATCAATTAGAAATAATAATCAAGCTATAGATTTAACCAAGAAGTTTTATACTTTTATTGGTTACAATAATAGTGGCAAAACCCTAGTTTCTCAGCTTTTATGGACAATTTTTAATCATGACAATATTAGAAAGTTTTCCGAAAATACCGAAATTGATTCTTTAGTAGTTGACTCGGAAAAACCTATTAAAAAAATTACGATCAATCAAGAATTAATCGATGAGATTCTCAATAAATTTAGCCGATTTATTGAAAAAGAAGTTGTTAATACTTATAATCTTGATGCCAGTATTAAAGAAACGATTATTAGTTCCAATAAATTAATTTTTCAAGCGGATATTAAAGAATTTAAAGAGACGAAATTTAAAACAACTTTTTCGGTTCGTGTTGCAGGAAATAATGATCTGGAGTATTTACAGATTAGCAAGCGCAAAGGTAGCCTAACAATAAATATAAAAGAGAATAATATCCCTGAGAAAGTATTTGATCAAATACCCAGAGACTTGTTTGAGAGAGCTAAACCATACAAGGAATCAGTAATTATTCCGTCAATAATAAGAGTGCTTTTGTCTCCGATACAAGATACTTTTTTTATCCCCGCTAGTCGTAGCTTTTTTCCTGTTTTCTACCAGTATATTTATGAGATAGAAAGAAATAAAAGAAGTGAGTATAATCGTCTATTTTTAGAATTAATAGAAAATATTGATGATGATAGTGATAATAATCGGGATATATTCAAACGTCTTCAAGAACAATTACCCAAAAGGTCTTATACAGAACCAATGAATAAGGTGATTGAGTCGCTTTATTCTCTCAATACCAAGAAAAAAATTAATTCAGTTTATAATTCTCTGATTGAAAAGATGATCGGATTAATGGGAGGAGAAATCACCATTTCTAGTCTAGAATCGATCGCACCTATTCAATTTTCTTTTAAATTCGATGAAAGCAAAGATTTACCTATGTATCTAGCTTCATCTTCAGTCAATCAGTTGACTATCTTGTATCTTTATCTCAAATATTGGGCCAAGGAAAAAAACAATTTTTTGATGATAGATGAACCAGAGGTTAATTTGCATCCCGAAAATCAAATTCGCTTAATGGATATTTTAGTTCAATTTGTCACCGAGCATAATAATCGGGTTTTGATCACCACCCATAGCCCAATTTTAACCGATATTCTCAACAATTATGTTTATCTTCATACCTTAAAAAGTTATGGTGTTGATGTCACAAAAATTATTGAAGATAATCAATTAAAAAATTTAAATCCTGAAATTTCACTTGCTAAAGAAGACTTAGGGGTTTACTTTTTCACGGGTGATAAAATTATTGATTATGGAACCAGTCAATATGGTGTTTATTTTCGTAATTTTACAGAAGTTATCAACTCTGTGCAGAAATCTGGAGAAATTTTAACCAATCATATCTATTTAGCAGAGAATGAGTAAGTCTAACTCAAAAAAAGAAATATTTTCCCTTAGACAAGAGTTTCACCAAGCTTTAGAAAAACAGGGTTTTATTCAAGAAATATCCCTTAGTCAGGATGAGTATATTGAAATTCAAGAAACAAATAAGAGCGATTTAAAGAAAGTAGTTATTAATCACTTACAGTTATCGTCTAAAAATGACAAAAATATATCTACAGAAGTAGATAAAATCTGGGTTATCAATTTAGAAAAAGAGATACCCGGTATCTCTGCTTCCGGCAAAACCCCTGAAAAAGCTATATTAGTTTTACAGAGAAAAGTCGATGATGGGGGTAAAATTCTCAATTATCATCTGCAAATTTGTTTAATTGAACTCAAAGCATCCCTACAGGCAAAAAAAGACAAAGAAAGCACATTAAAGCAGATTGCTGGTAAATTTCAAAGCGGGATGAATAGAATCTATATGCTTCTGACTCTCAATAATCATGCTAATCCCCAGAAAAACTATCAAAATGTACAAATATTTGTGCAATTCAGAGGAATTATTCTTTATAATCGCAACGAAATTAGTGATATTGCCAAAGAAAATGAGCGAGACTATAATTCGAGCGAGAGTACCTTATATAAAATTCTCTCTCAATCTACAGAATCAAATTTATTAACCCTAGAAACCCTATTAGAAGAACGAGATAAAATCGTCGTTAGGTTTATCCAAAATCCCAATCAAACTCAAAATTATATCACCATAAAACTAGAAGATTCACTCTGAATAATGGACTGGCGATAAAGTATATCAGGATGGATATTTTTTTACCGTTGAAAAGAGTTAATTAGATTTAATTTACTGATCCAATTAAAATCATCAATATTGCGAGTTACAATTGTTAAATTATAAACGAAAGCTGTTCCTGCAATAATGGCATCTCCTAAGGACATCTTTCTGATTTGTTTTAAAGTTACTGCTTGTAAAAAATTCTTCAAAATAGACTTTATCCTGATGAGTTAACCGATAGTAACCTAAAACTTCCAGATAAGATAAAGCAGATACATAAGGAGAATTTTCTGCAATAAACTCCCTGAGAAACTCATTTTCCAATTGAGCGGCATAGATAATAATATTGCTATCTAATAACATGATTTAATCCCGATTAGGAAGAGAGCGATCGCAACGATTTTGTTGTTGCCACTGTTGGGTATCAACAGCAGTAAAAGTATTATTGTTAGCAATTTTTTTCAAAGCATTGGCCATTTTTTGACCGTTAGATCGATTTTCACCAATGATATTTTCTTCTAATAATGTAATATAAACATTAACAGGATATTCGGAGTTGATTTCAGGGGTTTCATTAAGCCATTGAAGGGTATTATTTTTCAAAATTGCTTTAAAGGTTTTTAGCATAGTTTTCTCCACCCTTAAATGATACAGGATAAATGATTCAGACTAGCCCTAACCCAATTTTAACACAAGACCAACCCAACAAACTGCCTTGCCTCAATCTTTTAAATTAACGTCTTTGGATCATTTCATCAATAGACAATAAATAAGGCGCATTATAATTTGTTAATGCACCCTAAAAAAATCAGCGTGCTGCTTTGCGAATATCTTCGAGATCGCAGTGATGTTGCCTTACTGGGGAAAAAATGGTATAATAACAAGGATTGATTGATCTTATTGGCAAGTAATTATGTCATCTTTAGTTATCTCACAACATATTGAAATCACTTCTGGTATCTGTGGCGGAAAACCTCGTATTGCTGGACATCGAATTAAAGTTCAAGATATTGTAATTTGGCATGAAAGAATGGGAATGTCACCAGATGAAATTATTTATCACCATCCTACTATCACCCTAGCAGATGTTTATGCGGCCTTGGCCTATTACCATGACAATCGAGAAGAAATTAGACGACAACTTGAAGCAGGAGAAACTTTTGCTAAACAACTACAAGGCAACAAACCATCTTTAATTGAGAAAATATTAAATTGACGAGCTAAAATCGTTATGAAACAACTTAGAATTTATATCGATACATCAGTCATTGGAGGCTGTTTAGATGATGAATTTTCCTTAGAGTCCAATCAATTGATGGAAGCCATTAAGCAAGAAAAGTTTATTTTGTTAATGAGTGATATCATTGTTAGCGAATTAATTAATGCCCCCCAAGCGGTTAAAGATATTTTATTATCGATTCCGCAGAGAGTTATTGAAGTAGTTAAGATAACACCTGAAGTTTTACAGTTAAGGGATGCTTATATCAATGAAGGAGTTGTTACATCAAAGTCTATTAATGATGCTACTCATGTAGCGGCTGCTACAATAGCTAGAGCGGATGCAATCATATCATGGAATTTTAAACATATTGTGCGCCTAGATAAAATGAAAGGCTATAATCAAATTAATTTACTTAATGGCTACGGGATTTTGACTATTATTTCTCCTTTAGAGGTAACAATTGATGAAGCCAACGACAATTAAAAAAAGTTTTGACTGTTTAGCTTTTAAACAAACCAGTCAAGAAAAAATGGCTGAAGACATGAAAAATCTCAGCTATTCAGATCAGATTGAATATCTTCAAAAAAAGATTAATGAAAGTGATTTAAAGTTATGGTGGGAATCCATCAATAACAAGAAATAAGGCGCATTATACTCTGTTAATGCACCCGACAAAATAAGCGTGCTGCTACGCAGTGCCTTCAGTATCACACTCAGTCTCCAAAAATGCTCTCAAATATCTCACGCTTGACTCTAAAGTTAATTTCTCTAAGTCTTTGATAAAAACTCTCCAAATTTTCAATTTCTATCTTTCCTTCTTTGAGAAGTTTACGAATAATCGCTAAAGTTCCTTTAACATTTAAGCCTAAGCGTAGTGCTTCTTTTCTTGCTGCAAAGTCATCAAGGATGATATAATCAGTTTGTAATTCTATTCCTAAAGTAATGGCATCAGATTCACCTTTCCCTAAACGTTCATTTAAACTATTTGCTAGAGAGATTAATTTAATATTTAGGATAATTAATTTCTGTTGATTGATCAGCTTATTAAGAGTCTCTGAAGATTGATCTTGTTTGGCATTAATTTCCTGTTGTACGGTTGCAGGCAAATAAAAATTATCATTAGAATCTAGGGATTTTTCTAAAAATCCTAACTGAGACAAAAAGATTAAAGGGTAAGAATTGAAAACAATTTTCATAGAGATTACCATTTTTTTTTCTCTATCTATGTCTCCTGTAGTAAGATAAGAAAAATCGATTCCCATTAATTCTAAAATTTTCAAGAACATTTCTGTATCCATTTCCATGATTTCTGCGGCTTTATGAAGACTGATGATGCGAGAAACTAAAGCACCCACCACAAAAATAAATTGTTCTTTTTGTTCAATATTATCAAATAATTGTATTTCGGCGGCAATTTCTTGAAAAGTAATCGAAGTATTCATTGTCTTGCTAAGTTTCATCAATTAAGACATATCTAACTTAATTTTAACGCAAAATCAACCCAACAAACTGCCCTTATCTCAATCTTTTAAATTATAGACAACAAATAAGGTGCATTAACAAAGTATAATGCACCCGATAAAAAAGCGATCGCACTAATAAAGATCTTCTTCTTTATCAGTTTCAATGACACAATTAGAAGTAGGATAAGCAACACAAAGCAATACATAACCATCGTCTATTTGATCATCATCTAAGAAAGATTGATCTGATTGATCTACACTACCAGAAACGATCTTACCAGCACAGGTAGGACAAGCACCGCAACGACAATCAAAGGGAATCACTATTCCTTTTTTCTTCGCCGCATTTAAGATAAACTCATCATCAGGAACCTGGATGGTATATTCTCCGCTTGGAGTTTTTAAAGTTACTTCATAGGAATTAGTAGTATTATAACTACTGCTTGTTGAAGAATCCATTTTATCTAGTTGCTCTAAAGCAGTTGCATACTCTATATAAGTGTTCAGAAGATTACCAAAAGCTGCGGCAGGACGATCAAAAGCCTGGTAATGTATTATAATATCAGACTTGCCCCCAGATAAAGCCCTCGCATATTTATTCATAAAAATCTTGTTAAAAGACAACAGTGCAAGTTTTTCTGAAAAACTAAAACTATTTTTACTGCTTTTACTGCGTTCTATTGATGACTGAAAATTTGAGTATTCTTTTAACTTTAAACCTAATGAGGCAGGAAACGCCCAGTGAGAAGAAATGATGTATATTGAATCAATATCACTCCAAGGAATACTCCAAAATATACCACCTCCTGATCGATGGGCAATAAACTCATTATTTGTTAATGTATAGCTAATAGGGTAATTTTTCTTGAAGTTTTTCGGGTGGATGAATAAGATCCAAACACTAAGTCCAATAAATATAAGTCCAATCCCAAAAATCAAAGTTAACAAACCAAACCCAAGAAAGCAATAAATAATAAACTTTTGGAATCCTTTAGGTGTAACATTTTCAGGCTTTATTGTTGTTATTGTTGTATCGTTCATTGCTGACCTCAAAGATTTTCTAGAAATTAAACGACTTTCTCTGGCAGTTCTCACACCTGTGTGGCACACTTAAACATCTGCCGATTAAGCTTTTTAACATCTATAATGTACCTCTTTCAAACAGAAAACGCTATAGTATAAAACTGCTTAATTACCAAGCAAGAGAAAAAATGGTAAATGAGCAAAAAAGTTAGGCTCTTCTAGAGTAGTTATGATATATTAGCATAAAATAGTTCACGCAAGCCTTGCCAAGTAAGGCTCACCAGAATTAAAAAAAGCAATTTTAATAAAAAAAGCTTTTTGCTTTGTTGGATTCTAGGCTATTAATTTGCTATAACCAGTCTAGGAGAGCCAAAAGTTATTACTATGACTCTAAATCAATGTCTTCATTGCCATCCTCAGATTCATCTCCATTGATAGCTTTTTTGACTAAACCAAGACTTAAACCACCTGCTCCTTTAGCAAGGTTTCTCACTCCATTTTCTACAAGTTCTTCATCTTCAGTAACCATACCTACAACCGCTTGTCCACCACCATAAAGAATGCGACCTGAATTTTTTATTATTCCCCAACCCAAGTCACTTAAAAGTTCTGTTCCCGCTTTGATTATACTCATGATTGCATTACCTCTATTAATTGATGATTAAGATGTTCAGTATCTAAATAAAGCCTTTCTACCTAAAAAAGTACCGACTTAATTTTCAAATCTACCCCCCCGAATACTTGATACCAACTTGACTTAAAATCTGAACCACTTTACTCGCATCATAACTGGGGACTTCTATCTGATCCCCTGAAATTGAGGCATTTGAACCCAATGAACCGACGATTTTTGCCTTAGCTTCTGATTTTTTAGAATCGAGCGCATATTTGTCTAAAACGAACTTCGTCATAAAATACCTACGTTAAACTGAGACATAAGCAATAATACTTAGAACTAGCGTCGCTGAGTTAGATATGGTTAGTTTTAGGTCTGTTTTGCTTAACTACATTCCATCATGCCAAACGCTTCCAAAAAGTGACAACCCCTAAACATCGGATTTTATCGGGAGTTTTGTCGGGTAAATTTTTCTGAAAATTGGAAAAAGTGGGATTTAGTTGGGCTATAATACCCAAAAGTCTTTTGCTGTGTCGATTGTATGAATATCACGGAAGTTTTACAACTGATTGACGAACGCCTTATTGAGCGAGATAAAAAGCCGCTAAATACTATCCAGAAGGCTATTTTTGAAGGGAGTTGGCAAGGACAGAGTTATCAAGAAATAGGTAACGAATATCACCGCAGTGAGAGTCATATTAGAGAGGAAGGCGCTAAATTATGGAAGCTTTTATCGGAGGTTTTAGAAAAAGATATAAAAAAATCTACTTCCCGTTCTGTCTTAGAAAGAGTGTATATTAAATCATTAAAAAATTCTAATATTTATAGTATTAATGGCAATAATAATAATCTTTGTCCTACAGAAAATACAAGATTGTATAACGAAAATGACTTAAATAGTAATAATAACTCTCAATCTGAATCAATCTATCATGATCTAACCCTTGCTCCCCAAATTATTGACTTTTATGATCGAGAAAATGAACTGGCAACAATCTCGAACTGGGTGTTTAAGCAAAATACTCGCTTAATTGCCGTTTTGGGATTATGGGGAATAGGAAAAACCACCCTAGTTAAACGATTTATTGATCTCAATTTAGAACAATTTGAAGTGGTGATTTGGAAAAGTTTAAAATTTCCTAAGTCTTTAGATTTATGGCTAAATGATTTATTGAATACTTGCCAAAAAGAACCGAAGGAAAGCACCGATAATAAAATCCAGGAATTGTTAGAAGTTCTAAGCAATCATAAATGTTTAATCGTCTTAGATGATTTTCAAAATCTTTTTGCTGTTGGTCAAATGGCGGGTAATTATCAACCTGAATATAGCAGTTATCAACATTTTTTAAAACTGATTGCAGAAATCCAACACCAGAGCCATTTTATTCTCATTAGTCAAGAAAAATCGGCAGAAATGAACTATCTTAATCAAGAAAATTCTCCTATTCAATGCTTAGAATTATCAGGATTTGAAGCCATTGATTTTCTTAAAAATAAAGGTTTACAAGATGGAGAAAGATGGTTAGAATTAATTCAATTATACGAAGGTAATCCTTTTTATTTAACCGATATTGCCGTTTTGATTAAAGATGTTTTTGATGGCAAGGTTAACGATTTCTTGGCAGAAAATAGCTTAGTTATTACAAAAAAAATGCAGTCTCATTTAAAACAAATTTTTGGTCGCTGTTCTCCCCTTGCTCAACAAATCGCCTTAGAATTAAGTAAAGTTGATCAACCTTTATCTAGAGAGGAGTTAAAAAATAACCTAGATTTATCTGCCAGTGATTTAATCAATGGTTTACAATCCTTGCAACAACGTTATTTAATTCAAAGGGAGCAAAACCGATTTCAATTATCATCTATTTTTAAAGCGTATATCAAAAGCGATTGATTGTAATATTTTTTAGAGGAGATCGAGTCCGAAAAAGAACCCTTCCAACCTCTTAAACTGATTGGTAACAATTAGAGGCAATCAGCGATATTGATAGCGATGTGTGAGATTATTCTTGAGATAATAAATGGCTGGTTATAATTAAATTAAAAATGGATTTTAAGTTCGATCCCCCCTTAGTCCCGAGGGTTGATTCATTTAAATTAAGTATAGCTGATTTTGAGTCAATAAATTTGATCGAGGATTCTCAAGTTTATCTTTTTCGGCTCTTCGTTACTTGGTATGGTTCGATAGGGGGGCATAAATCGACTAAATCCTTATCTGGCAAAAGACTTAATTGATGAGTTCGCTCTAGATCAAAAACAATTGACAAAAATCGCCAAATGTTTTTCTAAATAAGGGTTACATCTCTTATAACCCCAGTCTATTGCATAACACAAACCGAAGAACCCTGATTCTTTGTATAATTAATTCCTATAAGTGGATTCTAAGGAGCTAAGGGAATGACCTGGACGGCAAACCAACAAGCGAAAATTATCCGTACAGAGCCTGGGCTGACGATCGCTGGCACGCGCACTAGCCTTTATGCTGTGATCGATCTCCTAAAAGCCGATTATCCTCCTAAACTGATTCGTGACACATTTAACCTCACGGACGCGCAAATTGACGCAGCTTTGTCCTATATTGAGGCAAACCAAGCTCAGGTCGAGGTTGAATATCAAGAGGTTCTTCAGAATAGGGAAGAAATTCGCCAGTACTGGGAAGATCGTAACCGTGAACGCTTTGCTCGAATTGCAGCAATGCCACATAAACCAGGGCAAGAAGCGTTTTGGGCGAAGCTTGAGGAGCAGAGAGCGAAACGTGCTGCACAAAAACAATATAAAATGCAATCATGCTTAGAGAATAGGGAAAGTTGCCATGATTACTCAAACAATGGTACAACCTTCTTCTTGGATTGAAGGAGGTATTAAGCTCCAAAAGATTCGTGGACTCAACCTGTTCAAATTTACCGATGACCTCCAAATACGACTTGAAACATTGGTTGATCGGCAAAAGGCTAACCTGCTCACCCCAGAAGAAACTGCCGAGTTGGCTGGTATTACTGAGCTAGATCGAATCTTCACCCTAATGAACGCTCGCATTATTGCCGAGTCATGACTATCAGCATTAAGAGTCGTCAGCGCATACGTGAGCGTGCCAATTGTTTGTGTGAATATTGTCATTTAATCGATCGATATGGCAGCATAACACTCCAATGGTAGGCACTTTTTGAGGGAAAAAAGTCTAAAAGTCTTATCCAACAAGGTTTTTAGATTTATTCAGTCAACCCTACCTAAAAACGTAGCAGCTTACCTATTGGGTGTAGGCAGGTAAGTCTTGACTCATTTGATTTAAGTTGCTGGCAATGGCTTTCATCGTCATAAAAGCCGAGCTAAAGGCGATTAGCTCATTTAAGGGATAACTTCGACTCTCAACCCGCAAGCTCAGTAACTGCTTCTCAAGAGATTCAATTTCTTGGATGAGCAATCCTAACTTTGGTGGGTTGAGAATTACCTGGGCAGCGATCGCCTCAGCCATTTGATCAAAAGCGATCGCAGTCTTTTTTGCAATCGCTTGTAATTCAGGTAAAAACTTTTGTCGTATCGGTTCAGGAAGCGGTTGCTGTAGCCCATCTTGTAAAGCATCCAGTTGAGCCGAGAGTTTTTGTTCGTAGCCGATGGAGAAATTCCAAAAATTTTTGTTTTTAGTTGCTAAAACTGTGGAAATTTGTTCGAGACTGGCAATCTTAACCGAGGCTGGATGTTGGGCGATCGCCACTGTGATGGCCTGCTTCAGTTGGGCGATATCTGACGGTGGTATCGTATCCTGAAAATAGCCTGACAGCAGTTTTTGATATAGCTGTCCCATTTTCTTAAAAGTCACAGAAAAATCTGTTTCCAGTTGGTTTGTAGCCGATTTTGTCATAAATACAGTGGTCAGCAACACCCCCAGAAACGCGCCTACGGGAACTGAAATCAGTGCGGCCCAAATTCCTTGCTCGAAAAAAGGAAAAATATCCTTCCCGATGGCATCGGCTGCTACAATCGCACCGATGCGAGCGATCGGCGTAAACCCCAGCCAAGCACAACTGAAGTAGGCGAAAAAATAAGCCAGACTGCTACTAAAAGGATTATAACCAAAGGACTTGACCAACAAGTAAATACAGAGAATCGTCAAACTCAAGGAAACAGTGGCTGCCCAACCGATCGCGATCGCTCGACCCCTTGTCGGTTGAATGACAGTGACCACTGCACCTATTATCACAATATCTGCCACTTTTTCGTAAGCAGAAGGATAGGGAAACTCGATGTGACGAATAATAGCCAGTAACAAACCAATAACCAGGCCAAGACTGACAATTTCTCTCAGGCGTTTTAGGGATATAGGGGCCCATTTGGGAAAGGTAATCAGGTGTCTTCGCCTGAAAGTTGCAGTTACTTTGGTTTTATCGATTATCCTGCCTCCTAATCCCTCGCATTGTTGGATAAATCGAGATACAAGTTGAATAAATTGATAAAACTGTAGTGATTCTTGAACATCATACCGGTCAATCTCTCCACTTGTTCGGAGATGATCAAGTTTACCCCCAATATTCGCTAAATCTTCTTCTAATTCTGTCAGGTAAGGGGTAGCTAAGATTTTTTTGGCGTTACTCAGATCCCTCAAGCTATCAAAGCTGTCGGTAAGATGAGTCGCCAATTGGTGAAATTCCGCCCTGAACTGACCCACTAAATTTTGTTCATGCTTTTCGCCCTTAAAAGCCATCAGATCAGCTAATTGTCGAGTCAATTGGTTCTGAATTGCCAAGATTTCACTCCAATTTTCTGCCACCAATATCTCACTACCGAATTCATGGGTTGCTTTTGTGAGCATTGAAAGGCTAGTTTGTGTTGATTTTTTAATCTGATTGAGTAAGTTAAGCTCGTTCTGCTCAATAGAAAGAGAATAATCCCGCTCCTCGACCTCAGTTTTTAAGTGGCGATCGAGGATTTTTTGGAACAAGTGCGGTATATCTTGAAGGATTCCCATCAAGTTCCGGTTGAGATCGGATCGAGTATTCTGGGGCCAAAATAGTAAGGCCACAGCAATTCCCACAGCGATTCCGATCCAGTTATCGATCAGGCGCGACCGCAAATAGAGCCAGATATCTTGTTGTGCTGATGTTCCTACCACTCTCATGGCAATTAAAGCGCCCAGTAGTGTGGCTTGGGAATAAGCGGCTTGCCATCGGTAAGTTTCACAGATCAGGGCGGCTAAAATGTAGGTGAGAGAGGGAATGACAAAAAAACTTGAGCCTTGGATTCCGTAGGCGTTCACCAGGATAGCGGCAATGATTCCCCCCAAAGCACTTCCCCCCAAACGCCCCAAACCTGCCGCGATCGCACCTCCCATGGATGGCTCAATCAGTACAGATACATACCCAAAGACGGGATAGACAAAGTTGTCTAATACATTTCCTCGGTGCCAAAAGAAACTCGTTAAGAGAGCAGCACCCAGGGAAAACTTCAATCCCTGTCTGATCATTAGCCCGTTTTTACTGTCCAAGGTATCTCTATATCCTTTTTCGGCTTACTCATTGTTACTCATTAATCGCTCGCTCAATCCCATATAAAATTAGTGCCAAAAACGTCACCAACCAAAACCAAAGCTGAGGAGGCTCACTATGGATCAAGATTACTAAGACAAACGCTGCGGCAATAATCCACCACTTAAACCACCAAGTCCACCATTGAGAACGTCTTTTCGGATTTTCCATATTAGGTTTAACCGTTTATTCTAGTCGTTGTTTCTTTCAGCTACTTACGCTCGCAAGATTGTGGTTAACGATCGTACACCCCTGTAATCCAGCGAAAAGCAGGGGTTATGTAACTCACTAAAGAACGCTCTTCTACCACAGCATGGACATCTGCGGTAGTCCCGTTGGTAATTCTTTGGGGCGCTCCCTTGGCTTGAGTCCAGTAAAAACCACTCGGTGTATTGCGATCGACCTTCAGCGCTAAAGTGGCTTTGATAACACTTGCATTGACGGGTATAGGCTTATCGCGATCGTCTTCATCTCTACCCAGAAACAGCTTGCTGGCGAGTTCATGACTTCCGACTATATTTGCTAGTTCTGCCACAGTTACCGGCTGCTGATCGACGGTAATTACCTTAGCAACGATACCCCCATAGCGTTCGCGATCATAGAGATCGGGAACGACTTCTACTTCCTGGCCCGGTTCTAATCGTTTGGCATCACCGCTCTTAAACAAGGCCACCACGTTGGTCTTGGCCTTTAGATTGGAGACTTCTAACGTACCTATGCGCCCCCCCGGAGCCAGGACTTCCCCCGGATTAACAGATAAGTCTAAAATCTGGCCGTTGTACAGACTCACTACATTTTTGTTGGCTTGAATAGTGGTTCTTAACGTATTAATCTCTCGTTGCTGGTCAGCGATCGCATTGTAACGAAGAATATCACTGGCTGTATCTTGCAGGTCTATTTGCCGTTTTTCCGTGTTTAGTATATTATTCTGTGCCGTCAATGCGTTCATCTGCGCTCGCAGGCTTTCATCAACCCCCTTCAGGCGATCAAGTTCTATTTGGACGCGATTGATACTATTAGAAGCCTCTAGATTATTGAACTGAAACAAATAGGAGGGAAAATCTAGCTTGGCGACAGCCCCCTCTTCGATAAGTTTATCGTAGGCGGCTAGTCTTTCATCCGTTGAGTTCTGGAAATTTTTAAGATATCGAGCATGGGAGAGATAGGCTTCTCGCTGTTTTTGATTACTGGATAATTGAACTTGAAGTGCTTTAATCTGAAGCTGATTGGCCTTTTGCTGGCGATCTATTGAGGCTGCATTCAATTGGCGACGACTCACTTCAATAGAGTCAACTCTTTTATCCTGCTGCTTGAGATCTGCTAGTCTATCCTTTTTATCTTTTAATTCTGTTTCTAATTCAGGAAACTCTAAAGTTGCCAGTAACTGCCCTTTTTTGACAGAATCTCCCGGTTGAATCAGGAGGGTTAACACCCGCCCACCTTGACGGGGTTCGATATTAACAATAGAACGAGGAATCAAAATGACCGCTCGTCCTTGAACAGGAGTCGGAATCTTACCAACTATCGCCCAATAACTCAGTCCTCCGAGCAAAAGACCCACCGGCATTAAGCGCAGGATTATCTCCCCTAATCTTCCTGTTGGCTCCGAATATTTAAACGGTTTTTCCGAATCAATTTTAGGATCAATTCCCGTTTTTATTTGATTATCATTCTGATGTTCTATCCTAGCCTGCGTTGTTTTCTTCGCACCCATATCTGGATGCTGATGATTCTGATCAGACATAGATTCGGCTTGATTTTTTGCCATTGTAATGAGTAAAAATCACTTAACTTGTAACATGATAAACATTCAGAGGATACTACTTTAGATTAGGAAAATCCTCTGAAAAAATCGCTCAAGCTATTTTTGAGATAGGATGACTAGGGTACCTCGAAAGACTTACCGAAGGCTCAAACCCTTAAAATTTCCTGTAAGAAACCTAATAAAGTATTACTCTTGATGTGACCTAAAACAACCTAATTAGGGATCAAGTGTTTGAGTCCAACACTCCGACTAGAGAGATAATCTATCGAACGAGTTTACACCATTCTAGCTTCTAACTTACATAAGGCGTATAGTTCCATTGTAACCCTTCAGGGGGGGGATGTCAAGCCGCCAGTGGCATTGACTCTGTGGAAGGACTCTCCAGGGGCAGCACCGAGATGGATACTACTCTTTCACATTAGCCGCTCTTTTCCACGTCTTTTTAGATTACTAGATTTTGTCCCCCCTGAACGGTTACTTCAAGGGAGAAAAAGCGATCGGGCTATAATAGAGAAAATTTCATTTTAACTTAAGAAAATTCATTATGACAGCCACTATTGAAGAGATTCGGGCAATAATAAAGCAATTAGCTCAATCCCAACAAGAGTTATCCCAAGCTCAAAAAGAAACAGATAAGCAAATTAACAGAGTTAGTAAGCAGATTGGGGAGTTGGGCAATCGTTTAGGAGAGTTTGTCGAGTGGCAAGTACGTCCTGCGG
>NZ_JAQMSY010000148.1:0-4077 GCF_028329095.1 Microcystis sp. CS-574 | reverse complement strand
TCGGTAGTAGTGATGGCGGCTTAATCCTTTGCTTTGCTGTGCATTGTAGTCATGGATAAAATACCAAAGGGTTCCCCAAGGTGATTCTCCATTTTTTTAGAGAAAGATAGACTCTCTCTCACCAGCCGAGAAATCCTTTGTTTAAAGGTATTATTTAATCTTTCAATAGATTAGTTTGACCAGTTTCTTGACCGACAGAAAGTCTGTTTGGTTTGGTCAATATCCCGACAGTAGAGCAGATGCGGAACATCCTTGATGGAATAGCCGCAAAGCATCTTTTTCCCCTGTTCAAATGGATTTATCAAGGTCTGGGAGACCAAGGCTATTTGAGGCTATTTGCCGCCTTGGATGGCAACTTACTCGTCACCCTACATGGGACTCAGTACTGATGAACGCTATCAACGGGCTCGGCTTCAACGAGGGACTCGCTGGGGCTTTTTTCAAGATGTTGTTTGTCTGACCAAGTATCTGTTGTTTGAAGGCTGGCAATACCTTCTAGACTTTATGCTCGATGATGCCATCCCTAGGGCTCTCGTTAATTCTTCTTGATGTTGGATTGGGATGTGCCGGGCAAAAGCGTTTTATATTCCGTATTATTTGCTAGATTCTGAATTTGGAATTGCTGTGCACTGACTAATTACCTTGACAAAAAGTTGATCATCGGGTAGGATGTACCCAATATACCTATTAAATTGGGTCTTGAACTGGTCGGTTAATTAAATTGCCCATTATTCGGTGACACACTGCCGTAGCAGTATTTTGTCAAGATTTAATAGGAGGCAACCAAATTAAAGCATTTTGATGAAGGATGCCAGTTCCCAGTTGGCTTTGACGACAAAACATGACGGTAAATATTAGTAGTATAAAGAAGGTTGACAATGTTGAAAAAATTACTTAACCGTATGCAAACCGAGCAGGGTAGAAAAAATATTAAATTTGCCCTAGCCAAAAAAATATTCAATCCCCTCTTAAGAAATATTGGCTACACCCTAATTACTGACCATTTTTATCAGCCGATACCCAACCGTCAGGAAATTATGACATACGCGGGCAAGGAAAGGCCTCTTAGCTCAATTGAATGGCATCTAGACAAGCAAACTGAACTGGTTAAATATTTACTGGAAAAATATGGTTTGGAATTTAACAATAAAGAAATTTTTTCAGCGTTTGGTTATTCCGAAGATAGTTCTGGTCTCATTAGTGGCGATGCAGAAGTCCTCTATGCTATGGTCAGAGAAAAAAAACCTAATCGGGTAATTGAAATTGGCTCAGGTGGTAGCACTAAGATTATCGCCGCAGCTTTAAGAATTAATTTTATAGAAAATTCCCAAAAATCACAACTGATCTCGATCGAGCCTTATCCTCAAGATTTTTTAAAAGACTTTGCTAATGTTAGTAAAGATTTTCTAGAATTTAGTTTGCTTATCCAGAAAGTAGAAGCCGTAGATTTGTCTGTTTTTGAATCCCTGCAAACCAATGATATTCTGTTCGTTGATTCCAGTCATGTATTTAAGTCTGGTAGTGATGTGGAGTTTGAATTTCTTCAAGTTTATCCACGTTTACAAACAGGAGTCTTAGTTCATATTCACGATATATTCTTTCCCTATGATTATCCCATCGAATGGAATCTCAAAGAATCACGATACTGGAACGAGCAATACTTTTTAGAAACTTTTTTACAATTTAACAAAAAGTTTAAAATTTTGGCATCCCTATCTATGGTATCTTATTATAAGAATTCCGTGTTTCTTGATAATATCAATGCTTATAATGAAGCTCGATTACCCGGTTCTTTCTGGATGATTGCTTGAAGATTGCTCGCCTGAATCGGGTCTTGAACTGGTTAGTTAATTAAATTGCCTGTAATTAGCCACAGTAGGAAGCGGGGATTATTGAGAATAAAGTAACCCTTAAACCCTAGATAGATAGGACAAAATCTGTTAAAACTAATTTAAAAGTTCCGGTTGTCACTGTCGATAAATATGAGAAACGAAACCAAATTGTTAGAAGTCCGGATTATTAGATTGGCAATCTACCTTTTGCCTCTTGTTAGCCTGGGAGTTCATGAAGCAGGGTTTGGATTTATAGAGCCAGCACTTGTTCCAATTTTGATAGTATTTATTCTATCGATATTTTTGCGGGGATTTCAGTTTAAACGAGCCTTTGGGAAAAGCACATATATAAATCTTATTATATTTTTCTTTTCATTGATTATCATATCAACATTTTTAAGTTTTATTACGGATAATTTTTACAGTACCAGAAAGTCTTTAGGAGTTTTAATATCGCTCCTAATTCTCTTTTCTGTTTATTATACTGTATCATGGGTAACAACAAATCCTGCTACTTCAAAAATATTAGCCCAAGACTTTGTGAGGGTATCTGTATTTATTTGCTCTATGGTTGTTTTACAATTTTTCATAGTTTCCTTTACTGGTAGGGATTATGTAGTTGGTACCCTAGCTTCTATAGCTCGGCTTCTCCCCTATTCAGTGAGGCTTAGTGCGGCGGATGAGTATTATTCTCTGTCTTTATGGGGAGGACGGTATTCAGGAGTACTTACTGAACCTGGAGATGTAGGAATTTATGCTATGCCAGCCTTCGCAATTATTAGCCAGATGCTATTGTCAGGATATTTCAAAAAAAACAAGAGGATTTTTGCTACTATCTCCTTGATTATTATTGTAACTTCTGTCACCTTAACTCAGTCAGTAACAAATATATTTGCTCTCTCTTTACTGATAGCTTATTTTATTTTTATTAATCGAAAATGGCGAATTAGAAAATTTTCAAAACAAAGTTTAATACAATTATGTTTAACTAAAGTTATTCCTTTGTTTGCCATTATATTCTTTTTGGTGATTGTTATATTTACCTATAAAGAGGATATTAATCAATTTAGTCCAACTATTGGATCTAGACTTGATGAATTAGAACTTTTCTGGAGTTCGGGAAAATTTATCGATCCTTTTGCTTTAAAAGATAGTGAAATCACAAATATAAGTGTGGGAGTTATTTTAAACAGTTATAGTACCGCAATCTATGCTTTACAAAAAAATCCTTTGCTAGGAATTGGCTTAGGTAATTTTGCTCATGCTTTTCAGGAGGCTGCGCCTTTAAAAGCAGGCATTTTAGCTCGTCTAAACCAACATGACGGCTATTCTATGCTATCTCGACTAATCGTTGAAACTGGGTTAGCAGGACTCATAATCTTTATCTATATCTTTGGCAGTAGAGCAAGTCAAATCAGAGACTTTATAGCTGAAAGCAAACTCACTGCCAATCCTTACCTAAGAAATGTTTATGAGCATTGGGCTAAACTTGGCGTAGCAATCTCTTTAGGTTCTATGGCAGAATTAGCATTTGTAATGCTCAACCGTCCTAGTTACTGGAATATTGTCTTGCCTTTGCTATTTGGGATCTGTTTTAAATCTAATTTTTCTTTTTTTTATTTTGATAGAGGTAAAGATATCAACAAAATTGCTGTCATCAAAACAGATGAAGCCAGAAATTATTGATCTACTGGTTAATTGGGTGCTAAACTACTTGGGCTCTTCTGGTTTCTGTGTGGAAACGAGGTCTATACTGATAGTTTATTTAACAAAATAGTCCTAAAAGTCTTTCCCAGTAAACATTTCACGATTTCATAAGCAAAAATTATCACACAAAGTCGAGAAGAGCCCTACTTGACACAAGTTTTCAAATATACTGCGATGTTACGTGTTCTGTAAGACTCGCTAAATCATGACGACTACAGCCTTCTCTCAAGATAAGAAAGTCATTGAGCTAGATACTGGTTTCTCCACTACTCGCCTAGTAAGGCAGGAGAGGCTCGCCATAACCAACGATACCTCCTCAAAAGTACAGTCTACTCCGTTTTTGCCACCAAATCTAGTAGTCTGTCAAGTTTGAATTGAGGGATAGAGTTTTTTTAATTTAATACGAGCATCAGCAGTAGTAAATCTCCAGTCAACTGAATTTGACTTTTCATTTCGATTTTCTTCCCATGCCTTAATTTCTTGTTTTAAACTATCCATGTCTGGGATACGACGATCGAGACATTGACGATTCAAAACG